>JASHYA010000132.1 GCA_030043315.1 Acidimicrobiales bacterium | reverse complement strand
CGCATCCGGACTTCGCGCGGGCGCGCCACTCGACCAGGTGGGTCGAGGAGCGTCTCGATCTCTCCCATCTCGCGACGAACGCAGCCGACACGGAGGCTCCGGCCCCTCCGGGGGCAGCCGAGGAGCTGGAGGCACGTGAGGTCACGGCCGAGGTGGACGGACGCCGCTACCGGCTGAAGCTGTGGGTCCCCGCCAATCCTCCCGCGGGGGCCGCCCCGCAGGTCACGGCCGGGGCCCGAGCGCCGGGGCGCGCACGTCTCCACGCCGCGCACACGTCGACGCCGGGGGCCGGGTCGGGCGTGGTCACCGTCCCGATGCAGGGCACCGTCGTGAAGGTGCTGGTGGCCGTCGGTGACTCCGTCCAGGCCGGCCAGACGATCTGCATCCTGGAGGCCATGAAGATGGAGAACGCCATCAGTGCCGAACGCGACGGCGTGGTGAAGGAGCTCCGCGTCGCAGCCGGGGACTCGGTCGGCACCGGCGACGTGGTCGCCGTCGTCGACTAACGCCGTGGACGCACCGAACGCGAGGATCGCCACCGTGGACACAACGAACGCGAACGCAAAGGAGCAGGCGGGGTCCGTTGTCGACCGGCACATGGACGACCTGATCGCCCTGAGCCACGACCTCAACGCACATCCCGAGACCTGGTTCGAGGAGCACCGGTCCGCGGCGGCGGTCGCGGAGATGCTGGAGGGCTTCGACGTCACGGCTGGCGCCTACGGCATGCCGACCGCCTTCTCCGCCCGGGCCGGCTCTGGTCCGCTGGTCGTCGCCGTATGCGCCGAGTACGACGCGCTGCCCGACGTGGGTCACGCCTGCGGCCACAACGTCATCGCCGCCGCCGCCGTGGGGGCCGGCCTCGCGCTCGCGCAGGTCGCGGACGAAGCGGGCCTCACCGTCCTCGTTCTCGGGACGCCTGCCGAGGAGTGCGGGGGTGGCAAGATCCTCATGCTCGAGCGCGGCGCGTTCGACGGCGTGCACGCGGCGATGATGGTCCACCCCTGGCCGAACGAACGCCTTGCGGGACGGTGCCTGGCCGTCTCCCACTTCGACGTTGGATTCTCCGGGCGAGAGGCGCACGCGTCGGCGGCACCCTGGGAGGGGGTGAACGCGCTCGACGCCATGACGATCTCGCAGGTGGCGATCGGCCTCCTGCGCCAACAGCTCCGGCCGGGTGACCAGGTCCATGGCGTCGTGCTCGAGGGCGGCGTCGCGGCGAACGTCATCCCTGAGCGCGTGCGCGGCCGCTTCATGTGCCGCACGTCGACGTTCGCCGATCTCGAGCAGCTCGACGCCCGAGTGCGCGCCTGCTTCGACGCCGGCGCGCACGCAACGGGCGCGACCGTCGCGTACGAAGAGCTGTCGCCTCCCTACTCGCACATGGAGAGCGACCCCGCACTTCTGGCTGCGTACCGCTCGAACGCCGAAGCGCTCGGGCGTCGCTTCGCCCTCGACGACGAAGGGGCGCCGCTCCCGACGTTCTCCACCGACATGGCCAATGTGTCGCTGCGGGTCCCGACGATCCACCCGCTGATCGCGATCGACAGCAACGGTGCGGTCAACCATCAGCACGCGTTCGCCGCGGCGTGCGTCACCCCCTCCGCGGACCTCGCGGTCCACGACGCTGCAACGGCCATGGCATGGACGGCGATCGACGCGGCGACGAAGCGGGACCTCCGCGACCACTTGCTTGCCTGAAGGAACCGGTTTGCGGCTCGCCGTCCATCGCGCAGCGCGCGACGCACGAGGATTACCGTTGCGGGTCCATGGAAAGCTCGCTCCATCGCGCCGGGGGCGCGGTGGGGGTGGACCCGGAGGCCGTCCTGCGCGTGATCGGCGCGCTCGACGAGATCGACGACGCCGGGTCCTTCGGCTACCTGGCGCTCGAGGCCGTCTCGATGGCCGTCGACTTCGACCACGCCTCGTACAACGAGCTCGACACCTCGACGAACACCGCCTACTTCTGCGAGTGGCCGCTCGGAACGCCGCACGGCGGCGCGGACGAACAGGCGTTCCCTCGGCTCGTCCTGGAGAACCCGATCCTTCGACACCAGGAGACGACGGGTGACCGGAGCGCGCACCGTCTGTCCGACTTCGTCACGGCCGACGAACTCCATGAGCTCGCCCTCTACCAGCAGGTGTACCAACACCTGCACGTCGAGTACCAGCTCGCCATGGCCCTCGCGATCAAAGACCCGGTCACCGTCGCTTTCGCATTGAACCGCGAAAGCCGCGACTTCTCCGACGACGATGTGCGGCTGCTCGACGCGCTTCGTCCTCACCTCGCCCAGACCTACCGCAACGCGCAGCTGCTGACCGTGCTTCGCGGGATCGAAGACGTCCTCGCCGAGTCCGGCCGCGCGCTCGTGGTCCTCGGCAAGGCCGGGGTCGACACCCGGGCTTCGCCGCGCGCGCAGGTGGCGCTCGCCAGGCACTTCGGAGCACCGCGTGCGGGCAGCCTGCCCGAACCGGTGGCGGACTGGGTCGCAGAGGAGCGGCATCGCACGTTCGACGACGGCCGCCCGAGGATCCACCGGCCGCTCGTGAGCGGCGACGCCGACCGCCAGCTGGTCGTCCGGTTCCTTCCGGGCGGCGGGGAGCGGCCCGACGTCCTGGCCGTCGACGAGCAGGAGCCCGAACGCGTCGCAACCGAGCTCCGCCGGCTCGGCCTCACGTCACGCGAGGCCGAGATCCTCGCGCTGATGATGCGGGGCCTCTCGACTTCGGAAGCGGCACGCCAGCTCGACGTGAGGTCGTCGACGCTCAGCAAGCATCTCCAGCACATCTACCGCAAGCTCGGCGTCGTCAGTCGCAGCGCGGCGATCGCGGCGGCCACCGATGCCGTCTTCAGTGCCCGCTGACCGGCTGCCGGCGCTCCGTCCGCGGACATCTCGTGACCGACGTGACCTCACGTGAGCTGACGCGACCTGACGTGACCTGACGCGACCTGAGCCGGGCTCACCCTCCGGGCCGGTAGGTGCCCCATTCGTCGCGCAGGGCGTCGGAGACCTCGCCGAGCGTGGCCATCCGCCGGAGCGCCACTTTCATCGGGACGAGGAGGTTCTGGGTGCCGCGGGCGGCCGCGCGCACGTCGTCGAGCGCCGCAGCGACACCTCCCGCGTCGCGCTCTGCGCGGACATGGGCGAGACGCTCCACCTGCGCTCGCTGCAGCTCCGGGTCGACCGGGAACACCTCAGCGGCCTCCACGTCCTCGTCGACGAAGCGGTTGACCCCTACGACGACCTTCTCCCCGTCGTCGACGGCCTTGGCGTAGGCGTACGCCGCGGCCTCGATCTCCTCCTGGAGGAAGCGGGCCTCGATGGCGGCCACGGCACCTCCGAACTCGTCGATCCGCTCCAGGTACGCGAGCGCGCCGCGCTCGACTTCGTCCGTGAGCGTCTCGAGGTAGTAGGAGCCTCCGAGAGGGTCGACAGTGTCGGCGACGCCCGATTCGAAGCCGACGATCTGCTGCGTGCGGAGGGCCAGCTTCGCCGCACGCTCGGTCGGCAGCCCCAACGCCTCGTCGAAACCGTTCGTGTGCAGGCTCTGCGTGCCCCCAAGCGCCGCTGCGAGCGCCTGGACGGTGACGCGGACGATGTTGTTCTCCGGCTGTTGCGCGGTGAGCGTCGAGCCCCCGGTCTGCGCGTGGAACCGGAGCACCTTGGAGCGGTCGTCCGCCGCCGCGAAGCGCTCGGTCATGATCCGTGCCCACATCCGCCGGGCGGCGCGGAACTTCGCGACTTCTTCGAAGAGGTCGTTGTGGGCGTTGAAGAAGAAGGACAGCCTCGGCGCGAAGTCGTCGACCGCGAGCCCCGCCGCGAGCGCGGCCTCCACGTAGGCGATCCCGTCCGCGAGGGTGAAGGCGACCTCTTGAACCGCCGTCGAGCCGGCTTCGCGGATGTGGTATCCCGAGATCGAGATGGTGTTCCAGTTCGGGAGCTGGTCGCGGCAGTAGGCGAAGGTGTCGACGACCAGGCGCATCGACTGTCGCGGCGGATAGATGTAGGTGCCGCGGGCGACGTACTCCTTCAGGATGTCGTTCTGGATCGTCCCGCCCAGCTTGTGGCCACTGACGCCCTGCTCTTCGGCGACCAGCTGGTAGAGGAGAAGCAGGATGGCGGCGGTCGCGTTGATCGTCATCGACGTCGTGACCGTGTCGAGCGGGAGCCCGCCGAGGAGTAGGCGCATGTCGGCGAGCGAGTCGATGGCGACACCGACCTTGCCGACCTCCCCCTCCGCTCGGGGGTGGTCGGAGTCGTAGCCCATCTGCGTCGGCAGGTCGAACGCGCAGGAGAGCCCGGTCTGGCCGTGCTGCAAGAGGAACTTGAACCGCGCGTTGGTGGCATCGGCCGTGCCGAACCCCGCGTACTGGCGCATGGTCCACAGCCGTCGCCGGTACATGTCCGGGTGGACGCCGCGCGTGTAGGGGTACCTTCCTGGCTCGCCGAGCCGCTCCGCCGGGTCCCACCCCTCGAGGTCGGAGGGGCCGTACACCGTCCGGACCACGATGCCCGAGTCGGTCCGGCGGGTGATCTCGTCACGCGCGGCCACGGATCCAGGCTATGCGGCGCGCTGCACCGGCCACGTGGCACAACTGGTGGGCAGGGCTCCGCCTCCTCCTCGGACGGATCGGCCGCCCGGCGCCGTCACCGGCACGACGACCCCGGTATTGGGCCGGCGAGGGACGCGTCCGCTACGTTCATTTCAGTGGGTCGGCGGATACCGGGTCCATCTCGACGGCACTTCGCCGCTCGCGCCTCGCTGGCAGCCTGCGGGACGGTGATCGCGCTCGCCGTTCTCCTAGGCTCAGCGACGGCGGCGGGAGCCGGCGAAGCGATCCCCGTGCGGCCGGGGCCCTGGTACGTCGCGATCGGCGCGTCCGAGGCCGTCGGGGTCCAGCCCGTCCCGTGGGACCGTCACGGGGTGCGGACCGATCAGGGGTATGCCGACGATCTCACGAGGCGCGAACAGAGCCGCTGGCCCGGGCTCCGGCTCGTCGACTTCGGCTGCCCGGGCATCACGGCACAGGGAGCCCTCGACGGCGACGGGGCGTGCCGGTACGTGGCGGGCTCGGAGGTCGCCACAGCAGTGGACTTCATCAAGGCCCACGAGGGTGATGTCGCCTTCGTCACCGTCGACCTCGGCTTCAACGACATCTGGCCGTGCCTCGTGCACCACACGGTCGACGAAGCCTGCGTCGACGCCGCACTGAGCCGGATCTCCACGGCGATCCCCAGCATCCTGGCGGAGCTGCGCGCGGCTGGCGGCCCGGATCTGGTCATGGTCGGCCTCCAGCATGCGGACCCGTACGTGGCGGACGCGCTCTTCGGGCACGTGGGCTTCGCCCAGGAGACGGTCGGCGTCTTCGACCGGTTGAACGACGCCCTCGCCGCCGCCTACACCGCTGCAGGTGCGGTCGTCGCCCACGCGCCAGCCTCGAGAGGGCGGCTCGGGTTCCACGCCGTCCTGAACGCATGCGCGAACACGTGGATGTGCACCGACCACAACATCCACCCCACCCCGGCCGGCTACCGCGTGATCGCCCACGCGGTTGCGGCCGCGATCGCTGGTGCCGGAGCGACCGCCGCCGGACAGGAACGCAGCGCTGGGCTCCCACGGCCGGTCCGGTCGGGCGCGGGCCGTCGGTGACGATGAGCGACGGCGACGGCGCTCAACCGCCGCGGGCAGCCACGGGTGCCGCGTCCGTCCACGACGCCGCGGGGACGCGCTCGAGGTCGAGGTCGATCGGCGACGCCGACGTGTTCCCCTCGCCGTCCTCGGAGCGGCGCCAGCCCCGGGGAAGCCAGGTGGACCAACGCTCGCGCCTTCGCCCGGTCAGGGCGAGCGCGAGCGGCGTGCGTGCGAGCACGCTGGACAACAGCACGCAGGAGAGGAAGACGATGGCCACGGCCATGGCGGCCACCACCGGCCACGGGAGGACATGGTCGAGTGAGCGCCAGCCGAGGTCCGAGAGCGCGTAGACGAAGAGCATCTGCGCGAGGTAGACGCTGTAGGAGTTGTCCGAACCTGACTTCGCCATGGCCCGGATCCAGCGGGGGCGTCGCTTCTCGACGAGCCACACGCCGAAGAGGTAGACACACGCGATCGCCCCGACGTTGAAGGGGATCACCACGGGTTGGAAGGGGTCTGTCGCGTTGCCCAACCACGAGACGAGGTGGCCGTGGGCCGCGCCGTACCACGCTTCGGCGACCACGGCGGCGATCACCGTGGCGCCGAAGACCTTCCACCCGTTGCGAAGGAGCCAGCCGTGCACTGCGTCGAGGTTGAGCGCTACCACCATCCCGGCCACGAGGTAGAAGAGGTAGGACGTGACCTCCCTGGTGGCCGAGGCACCTCGCATCTGTGGCGGGAGGACGTGCCAGTGCATGAGGCTCACCACGAGCACCTGCACCGCGAACGCGGCCGCTACGAGCGCCCAGGGTCGGTGCGCGAAACGCCGAACGATCCAGTAGAGCGCCGGGAAGAGGATGTAGAACTGCATGATGACGACCAGGTAGTACAGCTGGTAGTAGCCCGTGCCCAATAGGAAGCCGAGATGGCGGAGCCCGCTCCACGCCCCCAGCCCGGAACCGGGCAGGGACACCGCGAAGTAGATCAGGGTCCAGCACACGTACGGCACGGCGACCGAGACGAAACGGCGCCGATAGAAGTACCGGTAGCCGATTCGCTGCAAGTCCGAGTAGCTGTACGTGAGCATGCACGCCGAGATGAAGAGGAACGCCTCCCGGGTGACATGGAGCAGCATGAGAGCCCCTCCCACCGAGATCGCGGCTCCGGGCGCGAAGAAGAGCAGCGTGTGCGTCGACACCACGCCTGCCTGCTTCACCGGTCGCATCGCGTCGACGTGGTCGAGGCGCGGCTTGGTGCTCCGTTGGGTCACAGTTCGGCCACGGGCACGGTTACGGCACGAGCAGCGAGAAGATCACCGGCACACCGTTGACCCCGCTCCGGCGGACCTTGCCCGTCGGCCCCGCTGGCAACCGCTCGACGACGTGGTACGCGACCGGGCGCTTCGGACGCGCCAACAGCCGCGTGCACCGCTCGTGGACGCGGGCGACGACGGCCCCCGCGAGCTGTTCGTCCCCTTCGCCCCGAACGCCGTCCGCGACGATGTACGCGACCGGCACGCTGCCCAGCACCTCGTGGTCCCGTCCAACCACGGCGACCGACCTGACCCCCGGCTCGCCGAGGACTGCGTCCTCGACCTCCTTGGGGTAGACCTTCTCGCCACCTCGGTTGATGACGTCGTCCACCCTGCCGACGAGGAAGAGGTAGCCGTCGCCGTCGAGGTAGCCGAGGTCGCCGGTGTCGAGCCAGCAATCGGCATCGACCCGGTCCTCGTAGCCCGGCGACGCATAGGCGCGGATCACGCTCGGACCGCGGACCCCGACCCGACCGACCTCGCCAGGGAGCGCCAGCACACCCTCTCCGGCGACGACACGCACCTCGGCGGTCACCGGCACACCCACCGAGCCTGGCTTGCGCGGGCCACGTGGGGGATTAGCGGTGATCTGGCTGGCCGCCTCCGTCATCCCGTAGGTCTCCACGACGGGGATCCCCGTCGCTCGCTCGAAGCGCTCCAGCACCGGCACCGGCAACGGCGCCGACGCTGACCGTGCCAAGCGGATACCGGCAGGCACACGCTCTCCGCCTTCGAGCACGGCGAGCCTGGCGAGGATCGCAGGCACTGCGTTGATCCACGTGATCCCCTGGGAGGCCATGGCCGCCCAGAACCCCTGACGGTGGAACCGGTCGTCGAGCACGATCGTGCCGCCCGACACCAGCGTCGCGAGCAGCCCGACCACCTCTGCGTTGATGTGGAAGAGCGGCAACGGGTTGAAGCCGCGATCGCCGGGCGAGAGGTCGAAGTGATCGGCGATGGAGGTCGCGGCGTGGAGGAGCTGCGCCTCGTCGAGCCGGACGACCTTGGCAACCCCGGTCGTCCCCGACGTGGAGAGCACAACTCCCCCTGTACCGGCGCACGGCATTGCACCGCCGTACAAGGGTGCGCCCGGACCGAAGCACTCTCCGGGGAACATCGTGACCCACTTGGTTCGATTGCCGTCTGGTGCGCTCCGGTCGGAGATCACGATCCGCGGCGCCGTGCGTGCGCACGCGGCGACGAGCTCACCGTCGCTCGCCGTGTAGTCGAACGGTGCGACCGTTCGTCCGGCCGCGAGCGCGGAGAGGAAGACGACCGCCATCTCCACCGGGTCAGACACGACCAGCCCGACGGTCCCACCGGGGCCGACGCCCAGCTCCTTGAAGAAAGCCGCCCATCGAGCCGCCATTCGGTGGAGCTCTCCGTAGCTGACCGCGGGAGCTCGACCCCCGCCGGCGTACTCGAGGTAGGCGGCTTCGCGCGAAAAGTCGGAACGGAGCCGAAGGAGCTCGCCGACAGACCCAGCGCGTATCGTCGTCTCGGCGGAACGGATGGTCAGGGTCACCTCAGTACGCCATCCTCGGGTCCCGGTAGTGCTTGAACTCCAGGAGGTTGTCGAACGGGTCCTGCAGCACGAACGTCTGGTGCACTTCCGCCGTCCCGTCGAACCGAGTGGAGACGTCACGGAAGAACCGGATCTTGCGCAGGTGCGCGAGGTCGTAGAGGAGATCGAACTCCTTGCGCTTGCGGAAGGTGATGCCGAAATGACGCGGGTAGAGCGAGAGCGGCGTACTGCGTGGCTCGGGATCTGCGAGATGACAGACCACCTGGTCGCCGAAGAAGTCAAGCGTGATCCTGTCGGGGTACGTCCGTGCGAGCTTGCACCCGAGCTGTGTCACATAGAACTTGCGAGCCTCGTCCAGGTCCGTCACCGGGATCGCGAGGTGGAAGAGATGGTCCCTCACGGTTCTGCGCCTTCGAAGTCGGTCAGCGTGTCGGCTCGAAGCCCGAGCCGGAGCGTCTCGAGAGCCAGCACCCCGGTGGGCGAGACATTGCCGAGGTTCACGTTGGGACCGATGCGCCGCACCATGTGCGCTTGTAGCGGCGTCGTAGGAGCTTCGAAAAGCAAGCGATCGACGGCCAGCTCGCTCACGATCTCCTCCACCAAACCCACCCGCAGCTGGCCGTCGGCATGGCAGATCCCCGAGCTCCCGCTCTCACGCGCCTCGAGCGTGACGAGCCACGCGCCTGCCGAGAGGTCATCCTCCACGTACTCGATCCAGCGACGCGGCATGAGCCGGTCCGACCTCTCCGCCTCCTTGAAGCCGACCTCCGAGATCACCGTGAACTCCTCGGCCAGCTTCCGGACGTAGCCGGTCTTCTCGAAGTTCGACAGTTCGATGGTGCCGTTGGACACTTCGACGTACCTGCACGACCACTCGTTGCACAGCGCCCGGAAATCGTCGAAGCGTCCCTGATAGATGTGCTTCTCGAAGAGCGTTCCGCCGAAATAGAAATCGATGTCGTTCGCGCGGAGGAGCTCGATCTTGGCACCGAGCTCGCCCGACACAAGTGCGGTTCCCCAGCCGAACTTCACGAAGTCCAAGTACTCGCCGGCGCTGGCGACGATGTCGCGCAACGTGCCAAGCGGTACACCTCCGTCGACCACCATCGTCAGCCCAGTGCGTCGCGGCTTCGTCGCACGGTCGGGCAAGGCGAGCGTCGTTCGGTTCATCTGTCCTCCTTGACTCAGGCGCAATTCACTGCGCGGGGAACCCTGCGAAGGATCGGGACTCCGTTCGGGACGTCGGGCCACGCCATCTCGTCGGGCCCGACGCCCTCGAGCCACGCGGACAGGACCCGCACGACCCCGCCGTGGCAGACGAGCACGACGTCTCCGCGGTGTGCAGACAGGATCCGCGCCGCGCACGACGCGACCCTCTCGTAGAGCTGTCGCACCGACTCGCCGTCCGAGGGGGCGGCGTCCGGCGCGACCACCCGCCCTTCTGCGATCCCCGAGCGCTCGGCACCGAGCATCGGCCATGGAGTTCCCTCGGCTTCGCCCAGCGACCGTTCCCGCAGGTCCGAGTCGACACGGACCTCGAGCCCGAGCGCCTCGGCGATCGGTGCCGCCGAGTCGAGTGCGCGTCGTAGGTCGCTCGAGTAGAGGGCCTCGGGCCTCGACTCTGCGGCGAGGGTCCGGGCGCACTCGGCCGCCTCCTGGCGCCCGGCACGGCTCAGGCCCGGGTCCATCTGGCCCTGCACGAGTCCCCTCGCGTTCCACGTGCTCTCTCCGTGACGAACGAGCCAGACGCCGCGGTCCTCCGCAAGGTCATTCCCCAGGGTCATGACCGAATCCTCATGACCACAAGGTTACAGATATTGCGGTCACGTTACAAGCATGCCGGTCGTTCATGCGATCCATAATCACATCGCAACATGAGAGACCCATAGGGATCGGGTGAACGAAGGCTGAAAACGCGTGAAGAAGTGCCTAAGAACGGCGCCACGCGCCGAAGCCGGATTCGAGGGTGCAGACTGCAATTCCCATTGCGTCAGGACTTCGCTTGTCTCGACGAACCGTTGGGAAGAGGCGCCGCCCCCGTCCTGGGGTAGGGGGACGATCTCGGGCGTGCGCCACGAGCGCAGTACGGTCAGCCGTCCCCTCGCGGATCACCGGCCGCGCCGCCCGCCCTGTCGTCGGAAGACCCCACCCGGTCGTGCGCGCCGCTCGCGCGGTCGGCACCGTGATCGCTTCCCCGTTCGTGACGTCCTCCTCCACGACCGTTCGGCTCCACCACCAAGAGGAGGTCACCCGGCCCGACTTCCGGGTCGTCCGCAACGCCGAGAGACACGAAGGAACCCCGCACCACGCCGAGTACGAGCTCGTGCAACTCCCCGCGTAACGCGCTGAGCAGTCGGGTCGGCTCGTCGGCTTCGACCCTGCGCTCGACCAGTCGGTGCTCCTCGCCTCGGACGAGGTGCATGAGCAGCTCGCCGGCGTGGGGGGCCTCGAGCCCCTTTGCGACGGTATGCCCGGTGAGGTCGTCTGGGGACAGGACCTGAAGGACGCCGAGATCCTTCAGGGCCGGAATGAGACGGCGTGAGCTCACAAGCGCGGTGACAGGGACGCCGGGTGCCTCCTGACGCACGAGCACCGCGGTCACAAGGACATCACCGTCGTCCTCCGCCGAGATGAGGATCCTCGACGCACCTGCGGGACGCGCGCGGGCGAGCACAGCCTCGAACGTGGGATCTCCCCTGATCAAGTGGACGTGGTGCGGCACGCTCGACGGATCGACGTCCGCGACCACGATGACCGCCTCGCCGGCGGCTCCCAGCTCCTCGAGCACGACGGGCACCGCGGGGTGCATGCCGAGGATCAGAACGTACGAGCCCTCGGGGAATCTTGTTCCCATCTCCAGCAGCCTCCTCACTCCACTCGCAACAGCAGAGCCCGTGACTGCGGCGAACGCGCCTGCGAGCAACGGGATCGACGTCAACATCACGACGGACGCGACGAACCGGCCTGACGCGTTCTTGGGGATCACGTCCCCGTAGCCAACGGTCGTCGCCGTCGTGATCGCCCAGTACCACCCCCTCGTCACGGGTATGTGCTGAGTGGCGGCGAAGACCTCCCCTCCCACGACGACGACGACGACCGCCGCGCCGATCAGCAACAGCGCGTGCCGCCGAGGTCGAAGGTTCAGCAGCCTGACGAGAAAGAGGGGCACAGGTCCTCCTTTACGCGCCGGCACGGTAGCCGCCGCCGGGGGCACGAGCAGCGCGGGCCGCGCTCGGCTCCAGATCTCCTATCCCTAGCCGTGGCTTCCTACCGACCACCCCGACGTCGGCCCCCCGGCCGATGCTCGAGGTCGCGACGACGACCTGCGTCGATCGCCCGATCGCGGGTGATCGAGCAGAAGTTGCCGCTCGCGAGGTGGCAGCTTAAAGTCCGTCCGAGTCGACCGGAAGGAGGACCGCATGCGCCTACGTCGCTGAGCGCGCGATTCGGTCGCCCGGTCGGGTGGCTCTCGCCTCTCAGCCTGCACCTGAACGAGACCGATAGCCCGCGGCGCGTCGTGCGCCACCGGACTTCGGCACGCCCGTGCGCGGCCCGCCCGACCGTCGGGCCGACTGGCCGTTCGCACCGGGTGCACCTCCCACTGACCAGCTCACCCTCACGAAGGAATGCCACATGCCGAACCACCTCGACGCGCTCGAGCGCGTCATCAACGACATCGTCCGCCCGGACGCCCCCTCGGTCGACGCCGACGGCACCTTCCCGCGCCGGGGCATCGACGCGCTGGGTGAGGCCGGCATCCTCGGCCTCACCATCGCCGAGCCCTTGGGCGGCGGAGGCAGCCTCGCCGACGCCGTCGACGTCGTCCGACGGCTGGCGGAAGCGTGCGGATCCACGGCCATGGTGGTGCTCATGCACTACGCCGCCGCCGCCCTCCTCGATGGCTACGGCGACGAGACGGTACGCGAAGCGATCGGCAGCGGTCAGCACCTGACGACCTTGGCCTTCTCCGAGGAGGGGTCTCGCAGCCAATTCTGGGCCCCGCTGTCGACGGCCACCCGGACCGACGGCCGCATCCGCCTCGACGCCAAGAAGAGCTGGATCACCGCCGCGGGCGAGGCCGACAGTTACGTGTGGTCGAGCCGTCCCGTCGCCGGCGAAGGGCCCATGTCGCTATGGCTCGTGCCCTCGGACGCACCGGGTCTTTCGCCACCCGGGCGCTTCGACGGGCTCGGACTGCGCGGCAACCGCTCCTCACCGGTCGAGGCCACCGGAGTCGTCGTGCCCGAGGACGCCGCCCTCGGCGCCGACGGCGCCGGCCTTGACCTCGCCCTGCAGATGGTGCTGCCGTGGTTCCTCGTCCTGAGCGGCGCCCTCGGCGTCGGCCTCATGGACGCGGTGACGACCGAGACCGGCTCGCACCTCACGGCCACGCGCCTCGAGCACCTCGGCGAGCGGCTGGTGGACCAGCCGATGGCCCGGGCCGACCACGCTCGCATGCGGATCGCCACCGACCAGGTGGCGGCACTGGTGGGCGAGGCGGTGGCAGCCATCGCCGCCGGACGTCCGGAGGCGCCGCTTCGCGCGCTCGAGGTCAAAGCGGCCGCAGGCGAGACGGCAATCACGGTCACCGAGCTGGCGATGAAGCTCTGCGGCGGTTCGGCGTTCCGCAAGGAGCTCGGCATCGAGCGCCGGTTCCGCGACGCTAGGGCCGCCCGCGTCATGGCGCCCACGACCGACGCCCTGCTCGACTTCGTCGGCCGGGCGATCAACGGGATGGCCCTCCTGTGAGCCCGCCGCTGCTCATGGGGGCGGTGGCCTATGACCCCAAGGTGGTCACCATCTGGGACGGGTTCCGCCACTGGTTTGCCGACGAGGGCCTCGACTTCGATTACGTCCTGTACTCCCACTACGAGCGCCAAGTGGAGGACCTGGTGGCTGGGCGCATCGACGCCGCCTGGAACTCTCCGCTGGCATGGATCCGCACCCGCCGCATGGTGCCCGGAGCGCGCGCGGTTGCCATGCGCGACACCGACCGGGACCTCACGTCGGTGCTCGTCGTGCGAGCCACTTCGACGATCGAGCAGCCCGCTGACCTCGCCGGGGCCACCGTCGCCACCGGCGCCGTCGACTCACCCCAGGGCACGCTGCTGCCGCTCGGGCTCCTCGAAGGGGTCGACGTGGAGGTCCGGCGCTTCGAAGTTGGGGTCGGTCTACACGGGGACCACGTGGGCGGCGAGCGGGACGCCGCCCGTGCGCTGGCGGCAGGCGACGTCGACGCCGCCTGCATGCTCGACGCCAACCACCTCCTCTTCAGCCAGGAGGGCACGCTTCCGGCAGGCGGCACCCGCGTGATCGCCCAGACGTCCCCGTTCGACCACTGCAACATGTCGGTGGCGGGTGACCACCCGTTGGTCGATCGGTTCGTGGCGCTCCTGCTCGCCATGGACTACGCCGATCCCGCCGCGCGACCGCTCATGGACCTCGAGGGACTCACGCGCTGGTTGCCCGGACGCGTGACCGGCTACGCCGCGCTCGAGGCGGCCGTTGACCGGGTCGGCTTCTACGACCCCAAGGGGGCGATCACCGCCGATGGCTACCGGCCCTGAGTTGCCCGAGGTCGGGGCAGGGGCCGATCGTGTGCCAGAGCTCGATCTCGGGCCGCTCGGGCTCGATGGCGGTGGTCATTTGCTCCTCGACCACGCGCTGGCAGGGCTGTCACCCGGCAGCACCCTCCGCGTGGTCGGCGGCGATCCCCACCTGGCCGTCCATCTCGGCGCCTGGGCCAGACGGCGCGGCCACCGCGTCGAGGGGAGCCTGGTCGTCCGGGGGGACGCCGGAGATCGACGGTTGGTCGGAGCGGAGCGGGCGGGCACACCGGACCGGGTCGCCGAGCGAGCACCTGCGACGTGGAGTCTGGCCGCGCGTGGGGCGGTGATCGAGCAGGGCGCCCCTCCCCTCGTCGGTGCGGACCTCGACCGGCGCGAGGAGGTCTGGACCGAGCTCGCCCCCAAGTTGTACGCACAGGCGGCCGCTGGACAGTGGGATCCCGCCACCGCGGTCGACTGGACCCCGCCACACCTTCCCGACGAAGTCGAAGATGCGGTCGTCCAGGTCATGACCTACCTCGTCGAGAACGAACAGGCCGCGCTCGCCGTACCGGCCCGCTTCGTCGGGCGGGTCCACCCGCACTTCCGAGAGGTGGTGCAGTTCCTCGCCACCCAGCTCGCCGACGAAGCCCGCCACGTGGAGGTGTTCACCCGGCGGGCCCGTCTCTGCGGGCGGCAGCTTGGCGTTTCGGGAGCCGGCGGGCGTGCGTCGCTGCAGACGCTGCTCGACGAACCGGAGTGGCCCGTCGCCGCCTTCCTGCTCTCGGTCCTCGGCGAAGGGACGTTCCTCTCGCTCCTGTCCTTCCTCGAGCGCCACGCCCCTGATCACGTGACTGCACGCATCGCCCAGCTCTCGCTCCAAGACGAGGCGCGGCACGTGGCGTTCGCGATGGGACATCTCGGAGAGCACCTGAGGAGCGATCCGGCGCTCCGCCATCGGCTGGCGGCGGCGGTCCGGCGGCGCCACGACGTACTGGCCAGGACGGCAGGCCTGTCGGACGCAGTCCACGATGCGCTCGTCGTCCTCGCGGCAGGCGAGTGGTCGCAGGAGGCCATCAGCCGCGGCTGGGCGCAGGTCGCCAGGCTTCAAGAGGAAATGGATGACGGACGCCGTCGACGTCTCGTCCGGCTCGGCTTCGCCACCACCGAGGCCGCCGAGCTTTCCGCTCTCCACACCCGCAACTTCATGTAATGGATGTGGAGAGACGGGGAGCATGCCGGTCCGCAGGTTCTCTGAGGGCGCCGAGTGGCACCTCGCGGGTTCAGCCGCCGTTTGACGGGGTCCCCAGCGATCATCCGGCGGGCGGCCGGCGGGGCGCGCCGTGGCCTCCCGTGTGCCCACGACCCTTGTGGTGCGGTCGATCGTTCGTCGTTGTGCGCACCGCACCGTCGGTAGCGGCGATGGTGTAGGTCCTTCCTCCCACGGTGACGGTGAGGACGACCATTCCGCTCGATGTCGGACCATCCTCAGTCAGGACGAACGCTGTCTTGGTTGCGCTCTGTCCTTCTGTGATCGTCGAAGAGGGCGGGGTCAGCGAAGCTGTCGTCAACTTCACCAGGGTTGCTGTCACCAATATTGCCGCCCCGTTCGCCTCCGAGACTGGCTGACCGGCCGCGTTCACCAGTTCAACCTTTGCACTGAAGCTCCCGCCTGAACCGATTGTCACGAGGGCGCAGGTCACCTGAGCAGGGGCCGCGACGTCGCAGGTGGCCGTCCCTCCACTCGGGTCGACGAACGCAATGCCCACCACAGGTGTCGTCACGGTGACCGTAATGACTTCAGTGGCGTCCTGCGCGGTTCCGTTCGAGGAAGTGACCGAGAAGCTGGTGCTTTCCTTGGTGCCGAGAGGGGGCGTCCCTGCCAGGGTCGCGGTCCCGTCGTGCTGTGTCGAGAAACTCAGCCACGAGGGAAGGGCCCCGGTCTCCGTGAGCGTCGTGGGGCTCGGGTAGCCCGAAGTGGCGACGGTGGAAGAGCCTGGGGTCCCCGCGGTGAAGTCGATCGACGAACCGCTCGTGAACGTAGGTGCCTCGGTCACCGTGACAGAGAGGACGTCAGAGGAAACGGAGCCCGAATAGCCCCCTGTCGTATCGACGAAGGTGCCGGTGATGCCGCTGAAGGTGCCCGGAGGAAGTGTTGAGATCGTGGCGCAACTCGTCTTCGGCAGCTGGATCGTGCATAGCCTCGTCTTCGGCCTGGACGAGGTGACCACGACGGTTCCCGCCGCTCCAGACGGGAGCCCTGTCTCGGAGATCGTCGCCGTCTGCCCCGAAGGGACGGTCGCGGAACGGTTCCCGCCGATCTCAAGGGCGAACTCCGTGGTTGCCGGGGTGACAGTGGATGGTGCCGAACTCTTCGACGGCGTGGTCGTCGTCGACGACGTGGTCGGCCTCGATGGCCGGGTTTCCGGTTTCGATGGCTTGGTCGCCGGCTTCGATGGCTTGGAGGTGACTTTCGAAGGCGGAGTCGTCATCACCGTCGACGGCGTGGTTGTCGTCGTCGACCGCGTGGGTGGGGTCGATCGCGTGGTCGTCGTCGACGGCGCGGTTGGGCTCGACGCCTTCGACGGCTTGGAGGTCACTTTCGAGGGTGGGGTCGTCGTTACCGTCGGACTAGACGGAGAACCAGTGCTGGCGGGGGCGGAATGCCATGTGTGGAGCACCGCCTCCACGCTGAAGATCGACGTCTTGCCGGCGAGACCGGTCGCCTGACAGGGAGGGGCGCTCAAGGATGTGCACCCCGGAACTGGCGTCATGGATGATCCGGCGAACACCTCGTAGGTGGCTCCGGCTACCTGTGTCGAAGGAGGGTCCCACGTGACGTCGATCGATCCCGCGGACCCTTCGGTCGCTTGGATTGTCGTTGGGGGTGACAACCTAGCGGCTTGCGCCACCGCGGGAGTGGAGTCGGCGTACACAGGCCTCACCGCGAAATAGGCGCCCGCGACGCCAACGCACGCGACGAGGAAGGCACCTACGAACAACGTCTCCCATCCCATGACACCCAGGAGACGCACCCTGAACGGGCGGTGGAGGTCCCGGCTCACGACTTCACCGTGACCCTGACCGACAAGTGGAAGACCGCCCCCTGGCAAGCGTCAGAGGACGATGTCGCCATGTGCGCGGCACCTGTGACAGAGACGGTGTGGAAACCAGGTGCGACCGTGATGTCGAGGCCGGTCTCCGAGTTGACTGAGACTCCAGCGTTGGACGGGGTGCAGTCGTTCTTCTTGAAGCGGTTGGTCCCCCCTTCTCTCCGGTCTCCCAATTCCACCTCTAAGCGTCCTGCACCCTCGGTGATTGACGTGATCGTGACCGGCGTGTCATTTGGGTTCTTCAACTTCAAGAGGAGACCGGCTGTGCCGCCGGGTTGCAGCTTCGTGGTCGGCGCCCCGGTCGCGTCGACGACGATCAGACTTTCCGCGTGTCCGACTCGCCCTGCCCCCGTTGCCGAGCCAGCGGTAGCTGCGAAGTATGCCCAGGCGCTGCCGCCACCGAACCCGAGGAAGAGGGCCACAGCCGCCCCGACAAGAACAGGGCGACCCAATCGTCGATGAAGACGTTCCATACGGTGCGGCATGTCACCTGCCCTCTTTGCATGACCACTCGTCGCGCCGGGTTCATCGTTCAACGTCGTCTACCAATCACTCGATCGCTCTGATGGAACCGACCCGGCTAGTCCGGGTCACGGGACCACGTGGTCCCGTGACCCGGCAGCCGCACTATGCGTTCTGGGGTGTGACTCGCCTCTTCGAATCCCGAACGACAGTGGTCACTACTTGACTGTGACCTTGACGCTGGGCACCGCTGTCGCGCACGCAACCTGATTGGTGGTCGCTGTTGTCAGGAAGTACAGCTGGTAGATGAGTGTGTACGTTCCTGCCGCTGTGACCTTGAACGGATACGGGTTGGGTGTCGGTGCCGCCCCTGTCTTGTAGGTGACCTTGAACCATGTCGCCTTGCAGCCCGGAACGGGCTTTGTCGTCGTATCTGTGACGATAACCTTCGCGCCTGCTGTTGTAGCCGTCGCAAAGGTATACGTGGCTGTCAGTGTGAAGCCCTTTGTCTTGCTCTTGTTCGTCACCGTGAAGGTGTACGTTTGCGGTGTCCCTCCTGGCACCAATGTCGGTCCAGTCGTCGCCTCCGTCATCGAAATGGAAGATGTAGCGGGCTTTCCGATCTTCCCCGAACCCGTAGCCGAGGCCGTATTGCTGAGGAAGTAGGCCGCGGCCACTCCTCCGACCCCCATGACGAGGCCTGCAGCGAGCGCGCCTACGACAACCTTCCTCTTGACATTCGGAAGTTTCATCTTCTTCTCCTCCTGGCTTTCTTCCTAGGGGTACTGCGGGTCATGAGTCACTGAGGGCCGCTGCCCGCCGGTCCTCAGCTGGCCGGGAGACAGACCCCCGACCTCGCATTCCGAGTGAGCGGTGGCAATTCCTGGATCACCGTCACCCGTTCCACCGGCTACCGTGCCGGTCGCTCACGGGAGCGCGGTGCGACGGCGCGTTCCGCCCCGAGAGTGGGGGAACAATCCCGCGCACCGCATCCCGAGAAGTGCGCCGCCCGTCAACCTCCTTGTAGAAGGCGGCGAAGTAGTTGATGTTGAAGATCTTCGATCGCTTGTAGACGTCAGGACCCGGGCAATTGCTCCCGACGTACCAGCTTGAGTGCGCACACCGCCCGGCATTGCGCCGGCGCCCGTTGAGTGGAACGCGCTGTCCATTCGCGTCGCACGAAACACCTTCCGCGGTTGTGGTCGAACGGTGGGCTGCGTCACAAGTGGCGAACAGGAATGCTGAACGCGACAAGCGATTGCCGAACCCGATGACACCCAGCCTCTTTCGCCGCACCCGCGCTGTCATCCGGATCTCCCAAACATTGGATGACGTGATATGCGGTGCACTAAGGAGAGAGACGTGAGCACATCAGGTGCAGACTTTGCCCATCCGGCTTTGACGTAAACCAACTCCCCCTCGTTTTCTGTTGGGATTTCTTGACTTCTTCAGATCGAGTCTCGCTCGCGCTACTTGCAACGCACGGTGGTGTGTGTCGTGCAACCTCCGTCACGTCGGCGATGAGGGTGGAGAATTCGAACTACACGACTCTCGGCTGTGACAAGAGAAGACTCGTCGCGCAGTTGGCACGCGTGGGAAGAACGTCGTGGCCGTGTTCCGTGCCGCGCAGTCGGTCAGTTCGTGAGACGAGATGCGCGGACATGGAGGCCAGATGCCAACTCATCCAAGAGGAGCTTCTTTCCGGCGGCTCTTGCCGTCGCGAGTACCCCGTGATCTCGTCTCGGCATTCTGTACGAGAGTCGATGTTCAGCTATCGGGTGATCACAGTGCGTGACTTTGACGTGCTGACAGTCGTGAAGATGGACATCGAGGCCAACCTTCACCGACTCGCATCACCTGGACGGGGTCGCCGCTCAACGCGAACTGGGTGGTCCCTCGGTCTGGCCGGGGATCACCGATTGATACCGGTAAGCGAGCGCCAGCTCACGAAAGGTATCTGAACTTATCAGCAGGCGTTGCCATGCTCTTCCCACCCGCGATGGTCACGGTCACGTCGACGGAACCGGCAGTGTGCGTCGGACTCGTGGCCATGATCCTCGTGGGGCTCACGACGGTGACATGCGTCGCCGCCCTCGTCCCGAAGCGCACGGTGGCTCCACGAACGAAATTGGACCCGGTGATCGTGACCACGGTGCCGCCCGAGGTCGGTCCTTCGTGCAGCGACACGGAGGTCACTCTCGGTGCCAGATACTCGAATAGGGCGGCGGGCGAGGCGACGCTCGTCCCACCGGGGATGGTCACGGTCACGTCGACGGAACCGGCGGTATGAGGCGGGCTCGTAGCCGTGATCCTCGTTGCACCCGTGACCGTGACGTGGGTCGCCGCCTTGGTGCCGAAACGCACCGTTGCCCCTGCGACGAAGTTGGATCCGATCACCGTGACCACGGTCCCGCCCGCGGTGGGCCCGTTGTGCAGCGTGACAGAGGTCACCTTCGGTGCCAGGTACGAGAACTCGGCCGCCGAGGCAACGCTCGTCCCACCGGAGGTCGTCACCGTCACTCTGGTTGAACCGGCGGTGTGAGGCGGGCTCGTAGCCGTGATCCTCGTGGCACCCGTGACCGTGACGTGGGTCGCCGCCTTCGTGCCGAAGCGCACCGTTGCCCCTGCGACGAAGTTGGACCCAATAACCGTGACCGCGGTCCCCCCCGCGGTCGGACCTGACGACGGCGACACGCCCGTGACAATGGGGGCCGTTTTTGGCGGTGTCGGCACCCTGGGTGTTGATGATGTCGATGTCGACGGCCCGCCGTAGTAGACGGTGAAGTTGCCTGTTGTTGTGGTGGTGGGCTTCCCAGGGTACGCGACGATCTTCCCTGTGGGGTTAGCCATCTCCACCGGTGTGAGGGCCGCCGTTGCCACGGCAGCACCGTTAGCTCGAAGGTTATCGAACCGCACGGAACCGAAATCGGCGAGCGTGGCGAGTGTTCGACTGGTTTCTGTGTATGGGCGCTCGGTGATCCATTCTGCCGAGCTCGCCCGGCCGGCTGTGTAGCTGAAGGTCCCTGTCGCGGTCCAGCCCTTCGTGACGTCCTCGATGCTGATGAACCAGCGGTTCGCGGACGTCTCTTCGATGCTCGCCGACATCTCATCACCTGGTGAGACAGGCTCTCGAATTGTGATCGCTGTCGCTGGGAGCAGCTCGTACCACGCGACGTATGTGGTCGAACCGTCGCCGCTCACAGAATCGGTGCCGACCTGGATCAGCTGTGTGATGCCGTCGCCGCCAATCCCGACCCAGTTGGATGCAACCTCAACGGCCGAAGAGGGCACGACCGCAGGAACGGTCCACCTCCCCGCGACCGAGCTGTACGTGCTGCCGAGGTCGATCTCGCCCGCCCAGTTTGCCGATTCGTCGCTGGCGTGCACGACGCCGTTCTCCCGTTGTCCCACTCGCAGGTCGAGGCCTTGATCGGGGACAGGCAGCGGCTGAGCCTGGAGTTGCACCATTGGTTTGCTGCGCAGCCTTGGCAATTGCGTGGCCTTGAACCCGGGCGCTCTCCGCTCGACGGTCGCGCGGCCACCGGACGCCGCCGCAGATGCGGGGACAGCGATAACCCCGGCGAGGATCGTGGTGGCAGCGAGTGCGGCGATGTGCGATACGCGATACCGGAGTCGGAATCCTCGTCTCACGCACGTTTCAACGGGGTGGATCTCGCGTCGACGACGAGCATCGGAGGTTGTCAAGTTTGCCTTCACAGACGACCCGAGTTCACTGCTTTGGCACACCCAAGCGAAGGACCAAGAGCGAAGCGAGACGATCGGCAGCCCAAGAGCACGTCGACAATTCTGGTGATGCCAACGCGCTCGCCCACGCTCCATACGATGGCCCACGCGGATGTGTTTGCGCAACGCTCGCATCATCAGCCCAGTGTCGAGGAGCACACCCCGTACCGGCAAGGGCAGAGCGGTTTGTTTCTGCTGGAAGCTCGCGATTCTTATCCGGCCTTGCAATCTCTCTTATCCAACTTTTAGCCGCATCAGCCGGAAAGGTCCCAGGCGGCGATGTGCAACGTATATGTGGCTTCCCGTCGCACTCGAGCGCCGCACGCGACGCTGTCCTCTCCGGTTCGGTCGACGGTCCGTCCGGAGTACTGCTGTGTTGTTCCCGGTTCGGCCTGGACCTCGTCGGAGCGTGCCCTGGGAGACGCAGGCCTACCAGAAACGGGGCGACATGCGTCCGCGTTCAGTTCGCGACAATTGCGACGACCTGACGACCAGGTGGGGGACGCTGAGGGATCAGCGCGCGTGGGGCATGCAGAGCTCGTCGTACTCCGCAATGACGATCTCCCCGGCGTGCTCGCCGCACGCTGGGCACTCGGGGTCCCGGCGCACCCTGAACGTGCGAAAGGTCTCTTCGAGCGCGTCGTACGCGAGGAGCCTTCCGACCAGCGGATCGCCGAGCCCCAGCAGCATCTTGATGGCCTCGATGGCCTGGATCGACCCGACGATTCCAGGCAGGACCCCGAGCACGCCGGCCTCGGCGCACGACGGTGCGAGCTCAGCGGGCGGGGGCTCGGGGATCAGGCACCGGTAGCAGGGACCGTTGTAGGGATCGAACACGGTGACCTGACCCTCGAACCTGAAGATCGACCCATGGACGACCGGCGTCCGCTTGAGGAGCGACGCGTCGTTGACCAGGTAGCGCGTCGGGAAGTTGTCGGTGCCGTCGACGATCAGGTCGTAGCCCTCGAAGATGTCGAGAACGTTATCGGCCCCGAGCCGAACGTCGAAGGTCTCGACGACGACGTCGGGGTTCAGCGCGCCGATGGTCTTTTTGGCAGAGTCGACCTTTCGGTCGCCCACCCGGTCCATGTTGTGCAGGATCTGGCGCTGCAGGTTCGACTCGTCCACGACGTCCATGTCGATGATGCCGATCGTGCCGACACCCGCTGCCGCCAGGTACAGCGCCGCGGGCGACCCGAGACCGCCCGCGCCGAGCAGCAGCACCTTGGAGTCGAAGAGCTTCTGCTGGCCCTTCTCCCCCACCTCAGGGAGGAGGAGATGACGCTGGTAGCGGTTCCTCTGCTCGCTCGTGAGCGTACGGGGCGCGCTCCACGGCCGACCCTCGTCCTTCCAACGGTTGAAGCCGCCCACCATCGAGACGACGTCTTTGTAACCCAGATCGACAAGGGTCTTCGCTGCGAACGCGGACCTCACGCCGCCTGCGCAGTAGACGACGAGTGGCCCCTCCTTGTCCGGGATCATGCCCTCCACGCTGAACTCGAGGTTGCCCCGCGGAAGGTGGACAGCACCTGGGATCGCGCCCTGCTCGTACTCGTCGGGCTCTCGGACGTCGAGGAAGGTCGCGGTGCCGACCCTCCCTGCGGCCTCTTCGGGGTCCACCTCCGAGATCGCGGCTTTCGCCTGGGCCAGCAGCTCGCGAGGCGTCGTCATGACGTATATGTTACTGGTCAGGTCAACATTTGGCCGCAGTCGGACTCCGGCCCGAGCTGGCCGTGAACGGGTCTCCGGGTGGGTCCTGGGACCGGGCACCTCGAGGTCGGCAAACTGTGCCCGTGGAAGTGCACGACGCAGTCCGGGGCCGGCGGATGGTGCGCAGCTTCTCTCGTCGGCCGGTGCCGGCTGCGGTCCTCGACCGGCTCTTCAAGGACGCGCTGCGCGCCCCCACCGCCGGCAACGCCTGCGGGACGGCGTGGGTAGTGCTCGTCGGTCCGGACGAGACGACGCACTACTGGAGCGCCGCGACGACCGAATCCTGGCGCGCGACCTCGCGGCGCTGGGCCGGACTCTCCCGTGCGCCGGTGATCGCGGTTTCTCTTGCTTCACCGCGTGCGTACCTCGCCCGCTACGCCGAAGCCGACAAGGTCGGGGGATCGTCTGACGTTGGGCTCGGCAGGTCGGAGGCCGCGT
The DNA here is from genome assembly GCA_030043315.1 of Acidimicrobiales bacterium. Taxonomy (GTDB): domain Bacteria; phylum Actinomycetota; class Acidimicrobiia; order Acidimicrobiales; family RAAP-2; genus JAJYVT01. Next base: position 14,151 of record JASHYA010000132.1, on the reverse strand, counting down.
GGCCGGTCCCCTACTGGTTCGGCGACGCCGCCTTCGGCGTGATGACCCTTCTCCTCGGTGCGACCTCAGCGGGGCTCGGCGCATGCTTCCTCGGAAACTTCCGGTCGGAGACCGCCGTGCTCACTGCGTTGGGCGCACCTGCGGAATGGCGCCTCTTCGGCGCGGTGGCGCTCGGGTATCCCGCGGGCGTCGACCCCCGCTCCAGGTCGCTCGACCGCCCCCGACCCGACGGCGGCGCACGACTCCACCACGGGCACTGGTCGGGAGCTCCCGCGCCGTCTTGAGCGATCGCGGCGGAGCCGATCCCTGGGTCGACTCGAGCGACGCCCCTAGCAGAGCGAGCGGCGGACGCCCTCCACGATGCGCGCGACGGAGGGCATCGCCGCGTCCTCCAGCGCGTCGGCAGCGGGCAGGGGCACGTGGGGCGTCGTCACGCGGACGATCGGGCCGTCGAGGTCGAACAGGCACTCCTCGGCGACGATCGAGGCGACCTCGGCCCCCCATCCACAGAGCCGCGGGTTCTCCTCCACGGTGACGAGGTGACCGGTCTGCCTGACCGACGTCGCGACCGTCGTCACGTCCAGAGGCACGAGTGACCGGAGGTCGATCACCGTGACCTCCACGCCCTCCTCGGCCAGGTGGTCGGCGGCCTCGAGCGCGCGGGGCACCATTGCGGCGAGCGCGACGACAGTCGCGTGCCCGCCATGGCGACGCACGGCTGCGACCCCGAGCTCGTCGACGAGCTCGCCTTCGGGCACATCCCCCTTCGTCGGGTACAGCGATTTCTGCTCGAAGAAGAGGACCGGATCCGGGTCCCTGACGGCGGCCGCGAGAAGTCCGACGACATCACGGGGCGTGGAGGGCGCCACCACCTTGAGGCCCGGGACCGCCATCGCCCAGTTCTCCACGCTCTGGGAGTGCTGAGCACCAAAGCGCGCACCGCCGCCGTTGGCGGAGCGGATGACGAGGGGTAGTGACACCTGGCCGTTGGTCATGTAACGGGTCTTCGCGATCTCGTTCGCCACGAGGTCCCAGCACACCGCGAAGAAGTCGGAGAACATGACCTCGGCGATCGGACGCAGCCCGGTCATCGCCGCGCCCATCGACGCGCCGAGGATCGCCTGCTCGGAGATCGGGGTGTCGACCACCCGATCCGGACCGAACCGGTCGAACAAGCCCACCGTCGCCTTGAACACGCCGCCTGCTGCACCGACGTCTTCGCCGATCAGCACGACCGTGGGATCGCGGTCCATTTCCTGGGCGATCCCGTGGGCGACCGCGTCGCGGTACGTCATCTCCGCCACGAGGACCCTCCGTCCGCCCAGACGTCGGACTCGACGAGCGAGAGGTCCGGTGGCGGGCTCGCCTCAGCCTCCCTCACGGCGGCGTCGACCGCGACACGCGAGCCCTCCTCGATGCGTTGGAGGACCACCTCTTCGACCCCCGACTCGAGCAGGCGTGCGCGGAAGCGAGGGATCGGGTCGCGTGCGAGCCACGCCTTGACCTCCTCGTCGGGCCGGTACTTCCCGGGGTCAGCCCGCGAGTGGCCGCCGTGCCGGTAGGTCTCTGCCTCCACGAGGACGGGGCCGGCTCCTGTGCGGCACCGCTGGATCGCGGCGCTCGCGGTCGCGAGGGTCGCGTCCGCATCGTTGCCGTCGACGAGGACCGGGTCCAGGCCGTAGGCGGGCGCGCGGTCGGCCGCTGGACGCGCGACCGCCGTCACCGACGAGATCGGCGTGTACTCCATCCACCGGTTGTTCTCACAGACGAAGACAACCGGCAGCTTCCAGACGGCGGCCAGGTTCAGCGCCTCGTGGAAGGCCCCGATGTTGGTGGTGCCGTCGCCGAAGAAGCAGACCGTCACGTCGCCCGTGCGCCGTACCTTGGACGACCACGCTGCACCGTTGGCGATCGTGAGGTGCGCACCGACGATCGCGTAAGAGCCCATCATCCTGTGCGGCACGCTCGTCAGGTGCATCGAGCCACCCTTGCCAGCCATGAGGCCGGCCCGACGCCCCATCAGCTCGGCCATCATCGCGGTCATCGAGGCACCGCGAGCCAGCGTGTGGTTGTGCCCACGGTACGTGGCGAACGTGTAGTCCGATGGTCGCATCGCGGCGGCGAAGCCTGCGGCGACGGCCTCCTGACCGAGACCGAGGTGGCTCGTGCCCTTCACGAGCCCTTGCATGAAGAGGTCGTAGGCGCGCGACTCGAAGTCGCGCATCTCGACCATCATCTTGTAAACGGCGATCCGCACCTCGAGCGGCGCAGGTGCGGGGAGGCCTGCACCTCCCCCGACCGCGCCGGTCGTTGGGCCGCCCGCATCCGACCGGTCCCGGAGTTCCGTCATCGCCGCACCATCCTTCGGACTGTAGTGACAAACGATTGCCGCATGCACCCTCTGGCCGCTAGAGCTGGACGAGCAATCGGCCGATCGGAGGAGGGTCTTTATGGAACCGGTGCCGCGGGCGGTGCTCGACGGGCCATGCCGGCCCGCGCCGCCCGGCGTCTCTGCGCTGGTGGGTGCGCTGCGGCAGTCGACCACGACCCGACGGAGCTCGTGCGGACCGCTCGGCGCATCCGCCACGGGGTCGAGATGATCGGCGGCCGTCCGGGTCACCGACCGTCGGCGTCGCCACGAGAAGCCAGGGACGTCGCTCACGAAGCGGCGGAGGTGCAGGTCGAGTCCGAGCCGCAGTATCTCCTCAGGCCAGCGACCGTGCCCGCCGAGACCGCGGTGACGGGTCCTCCCTCGGTCTGGAAGACGAGCGCGCAATCGATCGAGGAGTAGACGCCAAACCCTGAGACGCCGACGTCGTAGGTGCGGACCGCGTAGTCGAGCTCCTCCGGCCAGTTGCTGGCTGGCGCCCGGTTCGTCTGGAACGCCATCTACAAGAGGAACGACCGCGCGTGAGGACTTCGAACTCGCTCTGGATGACGTTCCGGGCGCTCAAGATCCGGCGCCGCTGCCACACCCGCCCCCGAGGGTGCTCCGCGCCTCGGGTTCGAGCTCCAGGCCGGCGCCCTTGGCGATCATCTCGACGAGGGCCGCGAAATCGACGTCACCGAACCCGCAACCGATCGACTGCCCGAGCAGTTCATGGACCAGCGCCGCAACCGGCATCGGCGACTCGAGGCGCCTTGCCTCGTGGAGCCCGAGGTCGAAGTCCTTCCACAGCAACCGGGACGTGAAGGTCGGTTCGAAGTCCAAGTTGACGATGGCGGGACTCTTGTAGCGCGTGAACGCCGAGCCGAGAACGGACGAATTGAGGAAGGCGAGAAAGTCCGTCCGGCGGACCCCGCCCTTCTGGGCGAGCACGGTCACCTCGGCCAGCGACTGAATCATGACACCGAGGAACAGGTTGTGACACAGCTTCACGAGCCGCGAGACCTCGCCCTCCCCGACGTACGTCACCTCCTTAGCGACGTGGCGAAGGGCGCTTTCCGCCTCCTCGAAGGTCGGCCGAGGACCGGAGACCACCATTGAGAGCCGTCCCGCGCGGGCGACCTTCGGGTTGCCGCTCACGGGTGCGGCGAGGAAACCCACGAACCGTTCGTCAGCGGCGGCCCGCGCCTCGGCAGAGGCGTTCATCGAGACGGTCGAGCAGTCGACGATGATCCGCGGCACCTCGGACCCCGTCAGGAGCCCTCCGTCACCGACGAGCACCGTCAACAGATCGTCGGACGACGCGACGGTGACGAACACCACGTCGCGGTCAGCCAACTGGCCGACGGTCTCGGCCAGTTTGGCGCCCCTCGCGACGAGCGGTCCCGTCTTCGATCGGGTGCGGTTGAAGACGGTCAACTCGTGCCCCGCCTTGAGCGCGCGTGCGGCCATCGCCGTTCCCATCCGGCCCGCGCCGATCCATCCCAGCGTGAGACTAGGGCCGCCCGGTTCGGCAACCGTTTGCATCCCGTCCAGTATCCGAAGCGGAATCGTCAGTGTCAAGGAGTGCCTCGACGCCCGGCTCCTTGGATCTCAGCCGACCCCCACGGCGACCGGGGCGCGGGCCGTCGAGCCGCGCACCACCAGAGAAGGGACGAGGAGCAGGACCTTCAACGGCTCATCTGGGTGGCGCATCTGATCGACCAGGAGCTCCGCCGCCTGCGCCCCGATCTCGTAGTGCGGGATCCGGACGGTGGTGAGCGGGGGGCTCAACCGGTCGATGAAGGGCATGTCATTGAACCCCACTACCGATACGTCCTCTGGACAGCGCAGGCCGGCAGCGTGCAGCGCCGTGTAGCAGCCGAGCGCAAGCATGTCGTTCGCCGCGATGATCGCCGTCGGCGGATTCGGCTGCGATACCAGCTCGGCCGCGCAGCTCTCCCCCTCGGCGATCGTGAAGCCCTCGGCGGAAGAGATGAGCGACGGGTGCACCGACCGGCCTGCCGCCTGCATGCTCGCGAGATATCCCTCGCAGCGGGCGTATCCGGTCGACATGGACTGGGGGCCGGCCACGTGACCGATTCGCTCGTGGCCGAGCTCGACGAGGTGCTCCACCACCGCGCGGATGCCAGCTGCGTCGTCGACCGAAACCGACGAGAAGGATCGGTCCTCGACGACCCGGTTCACGAGCACGATTGGAACTCCTTGCTCCAACAGGCCGACGAGATCCGGGTCCTCGCGGCGAGCGGTCGCCACGATGAGCCCGTCGACGTGGCGCTCGACCATCTCCTCGAAGATCCGCACCCGCTTCACGGGGTCGTTTTGGGTGTTGGCGAGGAGCGTCACGTACCCCTCATTCGCCAGCCTGTCCTCGACACCGAGCACGATGGGGGGGAACAGCGGGTTGTTGATGTCCGGGATGACGACACCCACTGAACGGGTCCGGCGCGTCTTGAAGCTTCTGGCGAGGTGGTTGGGCCGGTAGCCCAACGCGTTTGCAGCCCGCACGACACGCTCGACGGTCTCGGGACGCACCAATGAACGAGTCGCGTCATTGAGCGCCCGCGACGCGGTGCCCGGATGCACGCCCGCGGCACGGGCCACGTCCCGGAGCGTCACGGCCTCCCTGGCGTCCACGGCCAACGTGCCTCCATGACGATCGTTCTCGCTCGACACGACGATCGCCGCCGAAAACGATAGCGCGCGTCCGTCGTCTTACGGCTGAAGCTTGTACCTCGAATGTCGCGGCATGACCTGCAGATCGCGGATCCGGTGCGATGCCGCTGAGCCCGAAGAGGCGGTGCCGGGAGAACGGCCCTCTCTCCGACCTCCCGCTGCCTCAACCTGGGACGGGTCGGAGGTATCCGGAGCGTCACGGCGTCTTTCGGCATCCTTCCACCGCCGACCTTGCAACTTCCGTCTCCACCGGGACGAGAGCGCGCCCGGCCGAACTACTGTTGGTTCCTACGACTGGTTCCCGGCGATGACCGACGCCGCACGCGCCTCGTCGAAAGGGCACGCGCGAAGGAGCGCGCCGTCGCTCGATCCCGGAATCCGCTGCATGGCCGACATCGTGCGCGTCCAGGCACGCGTGCGGCCTGAGGCGCCCGCGGTCGAGTGCGAGGGAGAGCGTCGCACCTTCGGCGAACTATTGAACCGGTGCGCCCGGGTTGCCAGTGCGCTCGGAGAGGAGAACCTTCCGGCGGCCACAGCCGTTGATGCCCTCGACCCAGCAGTAGGACAGCCACGCGTGGCCGTGCTCGCACGGAACAGCATCCCGATTCTGGAACTCACCTTCGGCGCGGCCATGCGCAATGCCGTCGCCGTGCCGCTCAACTGGCGGCTCGCACCGCCGGAGATCGCCCTGATCCTCGACGACAGCGAGGCCAGTCTCCTCGTGGTCGGAGAGGAATTCGCGCCGGTCGTCGAGAGCCTCGAGCGGGACCTCCGCCATGTCCGCACCGTCCTCGTCGTCGGCGACCACCCGAGGTGGAGATCGTACGAGTCGTGGCTGGGTGCCCACGACGCCAGCGATCCGGGGATCGTCGCCGCGCCACACGACATCTCGATACAGCTGTACACGTCGGGCACGACGGGATTGCCCAAAGGCGTCATGCTCACCAGCGACAACCTCTTCTGCGTGCTCGACCAGGTGAACCGGTGGTGGAAGCTCGATCCCAACGATTCAGTGAATCTTGCGGTCATGCCGCTCTTCCACATCGCCGGACTCGCCTGGAGCATGGTCGGCCTCGCGTACGGTTGTCGGACGGTAGTCCTGCGCGACGTGGACGTGGGCAAGATCCTCGAGGCTGTGCGAGGAGGGGTGACCCATGCGTTCATGGTGCCGGCCGTGATCCAGTTCCTTCTCGAGTCCCCGGGTCTGACTAGGCAGGACTTCGCGTCCTTGCGAACGCTGGTCTATGGCGCGTCGCCGATCTCTGATGCGGTGCTCACGAAGGCGCTGGACCTCATCGGGTGCGATCTCATCCAGGTCTACGGGCTCACGGAGACGACCGGCGCGGTGACCCAGCTGCAAAGTTGGGAGCATGACCCCGTCCGCCGTCCTGACCTCCTTCGCTCGTGCGGCAGGCCCTATCCGTGGGTCGAGGTGCGCATCGTGCACCCTGACACGGGCGCCGACGTCCACGGCGAAGGCGAGGGCTCGGTCGGCGAGCTGTGGGTCCGGTGCCGCCAGGTGATGGCGGGCTACTGGCACAACCCCGCGGCCACGCATCTGGCAGTCACCCCGGATGGTTGGCTACGAACGGGTGACGCGGGCTACCAAGACGCGGAGGGCTATCTCTACCTCTACGACCGGGTGAAGGACATGATCGTGTCGGGGGGCGAGAACGTCTATCCCGCGGAGGTGGAGAACGCCCTCATGGCGCATCCCGAGGTTGCCGACGTCGCAGTCGTGGGGGTCCCTGACACGCGGTGGGGCGAAGCGGTGAAGGCCGTCGTCGTCCGGGTACCCGACACCGATCCTGACCCCGACGCCCTCGTATCCTTCTGTCGTGAGCGGCTCGCCGCGTACAAGTGTCCGAAGTCGATCGACTTCGCCGAGTCGCTTCCGCGTGGACCCTCGGGCAAGATCTTGAAGCGCGAGATCCGGCGCCCCTACTGGGAAGGGTCGGATCGCTTCATCGGGTAATGGGCAGGTCGCGCCAGACCGTGTCGGACCCGCCTCACCCCGGAATCAGATCGTCTGCGTCCCTCGCCTCGGCATCGCGGACACGCTGGACCATCAGCTCGAGGAGGGCCCACATCGTCTCGGGATGCGATACCGCGAACGGGCGGAAAACGGGCTGGGTCAGCATCAGGCACCGCAGCTCGGTGTCGGCGGTAACGGTCGCAGAGCGCGGAGAACGGTCGATCAACGCCATTTCACCGAAGAAGTCCCCCTCCCCGAGAACGCGCACGACCCTGCCGCGGACCGTGACCGTCGCCTGCCCCTGGGCGATCACGGTGAAGATCGTCCCGTACTCGTTCTCCTCGGTCAGCACGCTGCCGGCCGGGAGCGTCCGATCGTGGGCCTCGCGCGCGAGCTTTTCGAGCTCCCGCTTGGAGAGCATGGAGAACAGGGGCACCTTCACCAGAGTTTCAGCTGCGGTCGACATGAGACCCGATGGTACGCCTCTTGCGGCTCGAGGCCCGTTTCTTCACTAGTGCAACCATTGCACGATCAGACGAACCGCAAGACGCGCACTCGTCCGACTCGCTCCGTGACGGCCTCAAATCCGCCACCTCGGTCCCTAGAGCGCCACACCTGACCGTCAGGCGTCCCGAGCGCGACTTCACCCTCACGAGCCGCGAGACAGCCGGTGTCGAGGTTGAAGGGAAACGACTCCGGCAGTCCACCTCCGCACGGTTCGAACGGATCGCCGATGTGTGTCGCCCGGTACAGGCGCCCGTCGCGGCTCGACGGCCCCGTCGACACGGTGAGGTATGCGACATCGCCGTCGACGGCCGCCGCTCGGCAGTAGCCCGCGTGAAGGCCCTCGGTCGTCCACCGCCAGGTCGCCCCGTCGTCGAGGCTCCATCCGAAGCCCCTTGCGGCCGCCGCGACCACGACACCGGACAGCCCTTCGGCGACTTCATGGACATCGTCGTCGGCAGGGACGACGTTCGCCCACGTCGCGCCGCGGTCGGTCGATCTCCAGACGCCGCCCACGTGCACGTTGACCAGCCACGTCCCTGCGTCCGTGACCGCGATCGACCGGAGATCCGGGCTCAGGCCAGCGGGGTTCTCCCATGCGGCGCGACCGGGCACCGCGTCGAAGGACTCCACTGCTGACATCCCCCCTTCGAAGAGGTCCAATCGCCCGAGCCGGGCGCCTTCGAGCCCGAGGAGCAGCCCACCGTCGACGGCTGCCATGCTCTGACCGTTACCGAGCTCGACGCGCGCGACAGGAGCCAACTCGTACTCGTCGACTCTCGCAATGCGATTGCCATCGAGCAGCACGTAGGCGCCCCAGACCCCGCTCCCCGTACCGGCCACGATGGCGGTGACCGAGACATCTTCGGCGATGGAGAGCTGCCGGTCGAGGTCCTCGAGATGGCGGTTGGTACCGAGGAGCAGCATGGCACTTTCCTATACCAAAGGACTGGACGCTGACCAGCACCACCGCCGAGTCGAGCCCGGGAGAGGCAGCTCGGGAACGGAAACGGCTCCGTTCGCGCCACAATTGGTCGACCTGCACCCGGCGACCACGAGTTCAGCCAAGGTCTTCGCCTGGTTCGCAACGCGTCCCGGTCGCTGGGACCGAGAGGGCAAAGGGGGTCCACGTGGTAACCATCGTGCGTACAGCGGTGATCAACTTGCCCGCCTCCACATGTTGGGGGGCTCTCGAAGACTTCTTCTCACTCCACAAGCGGCTTGCCAGCGGCTTCGTCACCGACCTCGAGGTGGTCGGCGACCGGGATCGGCGGATCACCTTCTTCACGGGGGCAGTCGCGCGGGAACGCCTCGTCGGCGTCGACGACGGGCTGATGCGGTTGGCCTACACGGTGGTGGAGAGCCCGCTCGGCAGCTCACACCACAACTCGTCGGCACAGATCATCCATGAAACCGCCGACCGCTGCCGCTTCCTGTGGATCACCGACGTCCTTCCCGAGGAGCTGGGAGATCGGATCGGCGAGGTGATGAGCGTCGGCCTTAAATCGATGAAGGGCACCCTCGAGTCCGGCCAGGGCCAGGTCGTGGCCACGTAAGCCCCCGCCTCGCCCCCCACGACCTGCGCCTCGGCTCCGGCCAGAGGTGGTTGACCGGCTCCTTCGAGGGCAGGGCGGACCGGATCCGGAGAAGGCCGGGCGCCGAACACCAGGTACGGCCCCGGAGATCCGCCGGCCGACGGATCGTCATCCGGCAACGGCCTTGCAGGATTTGCTCGGGCCCGCGACGATTCGCCCCGATGACGACGCATCCCGGCTATGCGGCGGACGCGCAAAGCACGCACCGGGACGGGGAGCTCCCTGAACGTGGTCGCGTGGTCGAGAGCTTGCGCAAGGTTCGCATGTCGGACGTCGGAGCGGACCGCCGGGCGCGGCTCGACTCCCTGGCCCGCTACCTCCACGACGTGGCCGAAGACGACGCAGCAGGTGCGACACTGCCTTCGACCATCGGCTGGGTCCTTCGGAGCACGCGGATCGACATCGGTCGATTCCCGTCACTCGGCGAGGAGCTCACGCTGCGCACCTTCTGCTCAGCCACCGCGAGCAGGTGGGCGGAACGGACCACCGTCGCGCACGGCTCCGAGGGCGCGCAGTTCCGTGCAGTATCGATTTGGGTCGCCGTCGACACGGAGACCGGTGCCCCGGCTCGTCTCGGTGACTGGTTCTTCTCGATCTACGGGCCGTCTGCCAGCGGTCGGCACGCGTCGGCGAGGCTCGCCCTGAGCGCACCCGATCCGATGGTCGCTCGCGCCGCTCGGCCATGGCCGCTTCGGCGCAGCGACTTCGACGCCTGGGGCCACGTCAACAACGCCATCGCGTGGGCGGCGGTCGAGGATTCTGTCGATGTGAGGGGTGTCGATTCGCTTCTCGCACTGCTCGAGCACCACGCGCCGATCGACCCGGGCGCCAAACCGCTCCTCGCGGCCGAACGCAAGGACAACGAATGGTCTGTCTGGCTCCTCGAACCGGGCGAGCCCGGACAAGTGCTCATGGTGTCGAAAATTGTATTGCCACCGGCTAACGCTTGAGCGGTAAGAGATCGCTCGTGACCTGACCGGGGTCGCACCCGCCGAGCAGCGCTGGTGCAAGGCGCTGGCACCGGGTGACGACCCGCGGCGAGCATCCCTTCCAGCGAGATTCCTCCCCGCAGCGACGGCCCACTCGCAGACACGTGCCGCCCCCGCTTCCCCGACGCCGCAACCCCCGCGTGAACTTCACACCGCCGACGGAGAACGTCCGAGGACGCTTCCCAGGAACTTCTTCGTTCGCTCTTCAGCCGGGTGCTCGAGGACGTCGGTCGGCGTTCCCTGCTCGACGACCGCGCCGCCATCCATGAAGACGACCTCGTCCCCGACGTCCCTTGCGAAGCCCATCTCGTGCGTCACCACGATCATCGTGATGCCGTGGTGGGCCAACTGCCGCATGACGTCGAGCACTTCTCCGCACAATTCCGGATCCAGCGCACTCGTCGGCTCATCGAACAGCATCAGCTGAGGCTGGAGCGCCAAGGCACGCGCAATCGCCACGCGCTGCTGCTGACCCCCGGAGAGATGCGCCGGGTACGCCTTCTCCTTGTCGGAGAGTCCCACGCGGGCGAGAAGCTCCCTGCTCCGTCTCATCACGTCTGCCTTGTCCTGGTGCAACACCCGGATCGGTGCCTCTGCGACGTTCTGGATGGCGGTCATGTGAGGGAAGAGATTGAAGCGCTGGAACACCATCCCTATCTTCGACCGCTGAGCCGAGATCTGCTTGTCCGTCAATTCGTAGAGCTTGTCCCCTCGTTCCCTGAAGCCCATGAGCTCCCCGCCCACGTAGATCCTCCCCGCGCTCAGTCGCTCGAGCGAGTTGATGCAACGCAACAGGGTGCTCTTTCCAGCGCCAGAGGGGCCGATGATGCAGAGCACCTTTCCCCGATCGACAACCATGTCGATGTTCTCGAACACCCGCGTCGAACCGAACCATTTCGAGGCCTTCACGATTCGGACGAACCCACCATATGTCGGCGGACCATCTCCGTTGACCGACGACGGAACGGACGAATTCACCACGGGTTCCGCTCCATGAGGCTCAACATTGTCGTCTGACCTCTGCCGAAGTGCCGCTCGAGGTACATCTGCCCGATCGTCAAGACGGTCGTCATCAGGAGATACCAAAGGCTCGCCACGATCAAGAGTGGAATGGTCTCGAAGTTGCGGGAGTAGATGATCTCTGCCGTGTACAGAAGCTCTGCAATGGCGAGCACACTGCACAGCGAGGTGCTCTTGAGCATTGTGATCACCTGGTTGCCGGTCGGCGGAATCACGACACGCATTGCTTGGGGCAGGACGATTCGCCGCATGATGAGTCGGTGATGCATGCCGGTTGCGCGGGCGGCCTCCGTCTGACCCGCGTCGACAGACAGGATGCCCGCCCGAACGATCTCGGCCATGTAGGCACCCTCGTTCAAGCTGAGACCGATGAGTGCCGCAACAAGCGCGGTGAGCACGTGATTCGCGCTGACGGACACGAAGGATGGGCCGAATGGTATGCCGACCGAGAGCTTCGGGTAGAGCGCGCCGATGTTGTACCAAAAGATCAGCTGTACCAGTAGCGGCGTCCCCCTGAAGAACCAGATGTACAGTCGGCTCGCATTCGCCATCAGCGGATTCCTCGACATCCGCATCACGGCGACCAGGATCCCGATAGCAATGCCGGCGGCCATCGAGACGACCGTGAGAATCACCGTCAGGCGAACACCGGACAGTATCAGCGGCGAGAAGAAGTACTGGCCGACCGTACCCCACCCGAACGCGCTGTTCGTCACGAGGCCGTGGAAGAGCATTGCGATCAGCACCGCGACGACGACCGTTGCGATCCATCGGCTCGGTCGAGGAACGGGGCGCGCTTTCAGGGTGCTCAAGTCCGCAGCCGCGCCCTTTTCCAGCATCTCCGCGACACGCCTGGTTCTCTTCGAGAGGACCCGCATCACACTGCGGGATGAGCCGGACGCTTCTTGCCGTGCCGGCCCAGTTTCGACAATTCGGCTTGGTTCACTGACGCTCAGCTACGGGACTGTCCAGCGATCGCGCACCCGCGCGGGACCCTCTTACTTGTCCACCACGGAATGGTGGATGCTTCCTGACGAGACTCCCCACTCGTGGAGGATGTGGGCGTACGTTCCGTTCTTCAGCAAGATGTTCATCGCCGCTGCCATGGCGTCTGCCAGCTTCGGGAGTTTCTTGGACACAACGATCCCCAAGGGCACGACTGTGAAGTCCTTTCCCCCCAGCTTGAACTTGGTGGGCTGCTCTCGGACGAGGTACTCCGCTTGGGGAGCGCCTGTCCACGCCACCTCTGCTCGTCCGCTCTCGATGGCCAGGGTCACGGCTGCTTCCGTCGGGTATTCCTGGATGGAGATCTTGGCCTTGCCCGCGGCCGTGCACTTCTTTGTCTGGGCTTGAGCGGCGGTCGCCTCGATCGTGGCGTCCAGAACTGCGAGCGTCAAACCGCAAAGTGATGTCTTGGAGTTCACCTTGAGGGTGCTCGTCTTGCTGAGGAAGAACTGTGTTCCCGCGAGAAAGTCCGTCACGAACTCCACGATCTTCTCCCGCTGTGCGGTGACGGTCCACGACCCAGGGCTGATCTGCACGCGTCCCGACTGGACGCTGGGAATGTCGTCTGTGTTGGTGGCCGTGATGTAGGTGACGTGGAGGTGCAGCAGCTTGGCAATGGCGTTCGTAAGCTGAATCTCCCAACCGGTGTAGGTCTTGCCGTTCTTCTCCAGGAACTCTGCCGGTGGATACGGTGTCGTGATCGCATCGATGGTTCCGCGATGTCGGATGGTCGATGTCACCAGGCTGGCTGGTGTGGAACCGGATCTCTCATGTGCTCCGGCAATGCCAGAGCTCCAACCTGCCGTCAAGAGTGCGGCCGTCATCAGTACGACGGCGATCGGGATGCATGAGATGCGGACCAGCTTGTGGCCGGACGTCAGCAGGGCTGAGTTGTTCACTTGTTTCCCCCCGTTTCTACCTTTTGTGCTTATCCTTGCTCGCGATCCTGGTCGGCGTACGACGCCGGCTCCTCGGAGACGTACGTGAATTCTGGCCGCATGGGTCGGTCCTCTGCGAATCGGCTCGACCTGAAGGGGTTGATGTCCCCCGCGCCGTCGAGCCGACCGCCCACGTGGGCCTCGATCGACTCCCTGACCGCAGACGGCGCGATCAGGGACTCTAGGCCGACTTCCCCGAGCAGGGGACGAGCCGAGACGCCACCGGCGAGCCGAGACCGTCCCTGCGCAGGTGGTCGCCGGTTCAGTCATCGGAGTACGCCCAGGCGGGATCGATAGGCGCGCCCTCGGCGAACCGGCTGGGGCGCAATGGCCTCAGGTCGACTTCCCGCGAACTGCCGTACACGAGGAGCTCCGCCACGGCCTCGCCGACGGCCGGCGAGATCTTGAACCCCATGCCAGAGAATCCCACAGCGACGACGAGCCCGTCGAGGCCCGCGAGGCGACCAACGAGGGGCCTTGCGTCGGGGGTCATGTCGTAGACACCCGCGATGCCTCGGCCGATGCCAGCGTTCTCCAGCGCCGGGAGCCGGACCGCAGCCGCAGCCACCAGCTCGGCGAGCGACTCCTGCGACGGATCTACTTCGGCGTCCGCCGGGACGGCCGGACGCGTACCCGAGAAGGTGCCGATCACCGTGGTCTCACCGGCCCGGTCAGGACGGAAGTAGGTCCCCGTGGTCGAGTCGATGCACGCCAACGGCGCGCCGCCACCCAGCGGATGGCGGGTCACCGCCACGTGGTGCAGCTCCGGCTCGATTGGCAGGTTGACGCCACACGGCTCGAGCAGCGTCGGCGTCCAAGGCCCCGTGGCCAGCACGACCACGTCCCCCCGTAGGACGCCCTGGTCGGTCACGACCCCCCGGACCTTGCCACCGTCGAGGAGCAGCTGGCGCACCGAGACGCCCGGGGAGAACCGTGCCCCGCCGTCGCGAGCGGAGGCGAGGAAATCACCGGCCACGACCGCTCCGTCCCCGAAGCCGCCACGAGGCTCGTAGGCAGCGACGACCACGTCGTCCGAGCGGAGCCCCGGCGCCAACGATGCCAG
>JASHYA010000131.1 GCA_030043315.1 Acidimicrobiales bacterium | reverse complement strand
GCCGTTGGTCGTGAGGGCACACGTGTCTGTCCAACCGGCGGCGACGGCCCTGGCAGCAGACGAGTCGGTCGCACTCGCCGACGATGCCCCCGCGCCCAGCCCCGTGAGCGCGAGCAGGACGAGGGCGGACGCGCCCAGCACGCGCCCTGCGGCCGTCCTCGACCAGGTCCTCCTCCGCGTCCGGGCCGCCCCACCAGTTGCGCCCACGCGTCCTCCAGCCCCGGGTCCCATCGACGCACCTCCATTCTCCGGCGAAGGTTGCTGCCTCGGCGCGACCCGCAACACCCTTAGTTGAGCGCGGCATCTTTGTCAACTGGCGATGCCGTCACCGTCCAACGGCGGTATGTGCGTCGAACGAGACGCCGGCGAACGCAACGTGGCCCCCGGCGAACGGTCCGATTCCGCGCGCGTCTTCGAGCCGGATGAGTCGCGCCCGGAACGAGCGGGCAGCACCACCGAGCGTCGGCACGCACGCACTGCCCGGCTCCGGTTTTGGTCGATCAGCTCAGCAGTTCAGTGAGTATGGAACGGCTGGCTCGAGTCCGCGTAGACGTGGGTTGCCCACGCTGAGGTGGGCCGAGCCACAAGCGGAAGGAGCCAGCCGTGTTGGTCCATGTTCCCCCAGAGTCCTCCGTCCTTGCAATGGACGTCCACAAGAGTTCGATCTCGACGGCGGTACTCGAGCCGTCCTCGACGGCACCGGTGCTCGACCGGGTCGGGACCGACGACGAGTCGGTCCGTCGTCTTGTCGCACGCTTCGGTGATCCGCGCCGGGTGTGGGCCTGCTACGAGGCGGGACCGACGGGCTATGAGCTCGCCCGGGTGCTGAGAGCAGCGGGTGTGCACTGCGAGGTGATCGCCCCCTCGCTCATCCCGACCCGCTCGGGCGACCGGGTGAAGACCGACAAGCGCGACGCCAAGCGCCTGGCCGTCCTGTTCCGGGCGGGCCAGCTCACCTCGGTGCGCGTCCCCGAGGTCGCCGAAGAAGCCGTGCGTGACCTGTGCCGGGCGAGGGCGGACATGATCATCGACCGCAGCCGGGCCCGTCTCCGCTTGGGCACCTTCCTCTTGCGCCACGGACGGGTCTGGCGGGACGGCGACAACTGGACCATGAAGCACGAGCGGTGGATCTGCGCCCAGCGCTTCGGTGACCGGGCCCTCACACAGACCCTCTCGCACTACCGGGCCACGCTCACCGCACGCGACGCGGCGCTCGCAGCGGTCGAGGCCGACCTTGTGGCCTGGTGCGACAGGACACCCTTTGGCGACCAGGTCCATCGCATGGCCGCCTACCGGGGCGTGAGCCACCTCGGGGCCTTGACGCTTTCCTCCGAGGTCTGCGACTGGCGCCGGTTCCCCGTGGCGGGGATGTTCATGAGCTTCACCGGCCTCACCCCATCTGAGTACTCGAGCGGGGAGCACACGAGACGCGGCGGCATCACCCACGCCGGCAACGCCCACCTGCGCGCCCAGCTCGTCGAGGCAGCCTGGGCCTACAAGTCCAAGGCCTACGTCGGCCCCACGATGAAGAAGCGTCACGAGGGCCTCGACCCCGCCGTCGTGGCACGGGCCTGGGCCGCCCAGCTGCGCCTGTGCTCCAAGTTCCACCGCCTCGACGCCAGAAAGACCAACCGCAACATCGTCGTCACCGCCATCGCCCGGGAGCTCGCCGGCTTCTTGTGGGCCGAGATGACGACGGCGCGCTGACATGCACCCTCTCCGACTCGTTCTGTCCCGGGCTGGGGCGTGAGCGAGGCCTTCGCCATGCGCCGGGCACCCGCCGCAGCGGCACCGATCCCCGGGCGCACTATGGCCAGCGTCTTCGCCACGGCCGCACTCAGTGTGGGGCACCTCGCCGCGCAACGCTCTCATGCGGTTCCGACCCGCGTACATCAGTCTGGCGGCCAGCCCACCAGCCGCCCGGCGCATGGCCGAGCCCTCGACCGAGGCCCACCCACCGCATCCGGGCCGCCGGCGGTGCTGTAGCAGCCGCACCCCGGCGTCAAGGTCGTTCGTCCTCGCTTCGCTGCGGGCGCTCCACCTTGACCCCAGGGCCCCGTCGTCTGCTCATGGTGCATCCAGGCGTCGAACCTCTGGTTCGACGCGCCCTTCAATCGGTCACACACACATCCGCGGACTCACTTGACAAGCCGTTCCACATCAGTGCGCGAGGTCTGTCTCGATGGCACTGACCTCTGCTGTGCTCACCGCGAGTGGTCCGCCCAAGACCGTGAGGGAGGTGATGGTCTTTGCGGGTGTCTTTGCGATCCCTGTGTGGCCTGTCGTCTTCAAGAAGCTGACGAGCGGTGTGCCGAGTGTGGTCGGGCTCTCGGTCAAAAGCAGCGGCCGTGCGGTTGTGGCTCCGCCTGTGGCGGTGTTGTGGGGGCTGTCGAGGACCGCCCCTGCAAGCCCGTCGGTGAAGCCGTTGCCCCGGGCGACCAAGACCCTGTGGCCCGGTGTCCAGTCGAGGCCCGCTGTCTTACCTGCGACCTCCATGCGGGCGAGCTCGTCTGCGGTGTCGGTGTAGGTGGTGCCTGCGACCCGCAGCACCGAGACGCCGGTCTTTGCGACCAAGGCCTGCTCCACTGTGTTGGTCACCGCGAGTGTCCCGCCCATGAGGATGACCTGTTTGATGCCGAGCTTCTCTATGGCGGCGACGGTTGTTGTCGAAAGGGTGGTCGCAGGGGTGAGGAGCAGCGGGAGCTTTGTGCGGTAGGAGACGACCGAGGCCGCCTGGGCGTCTTGGAACTCTTGCCCCGAGGCCAAAATGGCGGTCGGGACCGAGCCGGTGGGCGCTGCGGTTCCCTTGGCCTTGGTGTCGTTGTAGGTGCCGGTCCCCCCTGTCGTGTTGGTCGTCGCGTAGGCACCCGGGAAGGCCTTGGAGACGGCCGTGCCGACGTGCGCTGCGACGGCCTCGGCGGTGCCGTACTGGGTCTGTCCGTACAGGCGGGTGACGGTCAGCTTCGCGCCCGTGGGGGTCGTCCCCCCGCACCCGTAGGCTGTCAAGGCCTCGATCGCCTTCATCACTGTTGTCGTGATGGCAAGGGGGCCACCCACCACGTAGACGGTCGTGATGCCTTCTTCCTTCAAGGCTGCGGCCGTCACCGAGGACAGGGACTCGGTCGGGGTGAGGAGGGTCCCGGTTGTGAGCGACTGGGCGAGGAACTGGCTCGAGAGGGCGTCTTGGTAGGTCTTTGTCGTGGCGACCACGACCGCCCTCGAGGTGGGACAGGTCCCCTTTGTGTAGGGGAAGGCCCGCTCGAGCTCTGCGGCCGCGGTGGCGTCGGCTGTCTCCCCGTAGACCCGGGTCGCAGCGGCAGCGGTGGGCGTCCCCACGCCGAACACCGTCCCGGTGAGCTGTGCGACGCTCGGGGTCGAGGTCGAGCTCAGTGTGGCGGTGAGACATGGCGGTGTCCCGGTCGGCCCGGTGACCGGGGTGACCGTCTCCCACGCCGACGTCGTCGTGTCCCACCAGTAGAGAGCACTCGCCCCCGACAGGTTGCAGTCCTTGATGCTCACGGTGGTGAAGCTCGACCCCGAGGCGACCTCGACGTCGAAGTAGCTCCCCGACGAGGTGAAGCTCGGCGCCGACACCGGGTTAGAGGAGTACTGCGACACGGTGAGGGACCCCGGACCCGACGACGCGGTGACGGTCACCCCGTCGTTGGTGGTGGTGCAGACCCCAGAGGTGACCGAGCACGAGGTGTGGCTCGTCGTCCCCGACGGGGCTGTCGGTGCGGTCGGGGCCGTCGGGGTTGGCGGGACGGTCGGAGGGGTGGGGGCGGTGAATGTCTCCACGAAGACCGGGAGGTCGCTGAAGTAGGAGAACCCGTCGCCGAGCTCGCCGTAGAAGTTGAGCCCCCAGCACTGGACCGTGCCTCCCTCGACGAGGGCACACGTGTGGTACCCCCCGGCCGCGATGGCCGTGACATCGGTGAGCCCGCTCACCGCGGCCGGGGTGGTTTGCGGCCTTGTCGTGGACGTGCCGTCGCCCAGCTGGCCGTCCTGGTCGAGCCCCCAGCACTCGACCGTGCCTCCGATGACGAGGGCACAGGCGTGGAACCCCCCGCCGGCGACGGCCGTGACGTCGGTGAGTGTGTGCACGGTGACCGGGGTGGTCTGCGGCGTTGTCGAGGACGCGCCGTCGCCGAGCTCTCCGTAGTAGTTGTCCCCCCAGCACTCGACTGTGGCTCCGGTGACGAGGGCGCACGTGTCGTACTCTTCGGCGGCGACGGCCGTGACGCCGGTCAGCCCTGTGACGGCGAGCGGGGTCGTCTGCTGTGTGGTGGTGCCGTCGCCAACCTGGCCCGCTGTGTTGTCCCCCCAGCACTCGACCGTGCTTCCGGTGAGGAGGGCACAGGCGTGGAACCCCCCGGCGGCGAGGGCCGTGACGCCGCTGAGTGTGTGCACGGTGACCGGGGTGGTCTGCGGCGTTGTCGAGGACGTACCGTCGCCGAGCTCGCCGTCGTTGTCGTTCCCCCAGCACTCGACCGTACCGCCCGTGACGAGGGCGCAGGTGTCGGCCCCCCCGGCGGCGATGGCCGTCACGTCGGCGAGTCCGGGCACTTCGACCGGGATGGTGCTTGCGGTGGTCGAGCCGTCGCCGAGCTGGCCCGATG
>JASHYA010000015.1 GCA_030043315.1 Acidimicrobiales bacterium | reverse complement strand
CGCTACGTCCCGGTGGGCTCGGTCGTGCACTGCGTCGAGCTCCGTCCCGGTGGTGGTGGCAAGCTCGCGAGGGGTGCCGGCATGAGCGTCCAGTTGGTCGCGAAGGACGGGCCCTTCGCGACGCTCCGGCTGCCCTCGACCGAGATGCGGCGCGTGTCCATCGAGTGCCGTGCCACCCTCGGGGTGGTCGGGAACGCCGAAGCCGAGCTCGTGAAGGTTGGAAAGGCGGGCCGGAACCGGTGGAAGGGCATCCGCCCCCAGACCCGCGGCGTCGCAATGAACCCGGTCGACCACCCGCTCGGGGGCGGCGAGGGCAAGTCCTCTGGCGGACGCCACCCGGTTTCTCCGTGGGGCAAGCCGGAGGGTCGTACGCGGCCGCGCCACAAAGAGTCCGACAAGTTGATCGTCCGCCGTCGCCGCACCCGCGGCGCGAGGCGGTAGCAGGAGGTCGCGGTGCCGCGCAGCTTGAAGAAGGGGCCGTTCGTCGACGACCACCTACTGAAGAAGGTCGACTCGTTGAACTCCACGGGCGAGAAGCGGGTCATCAAGACCTGGTCTCGTCGTTCGACGATCATCCCCGACATGGTGGGCCACACGATCGCCGTGCACGACGGCCGTCGCCACGTTCCCGTTTACGTCACCGAGGCGATGGTCGGGCACAAGCTCGGCGAGTTCGCGCCGACGCGGACCTTCCGCTACCACGCCGGCCAAGAGCGGGCGGGGAGACGCTGACATGCCGGGACTGAAGACCAACGAGCGACCCGGGACGCGGGCGGTCCTGCGTCACTGCCGTATGTCCGCGACCAAAGCCCGGGTGGTGCTGAACCTGATCCGCGGCCAGGAGGTGGACCGCGCGACCGAGATCCTCCGCAACACGCCACGTGAAGCCGCCGATATCATCGGAAAGCTGCTCGCCTCCGCGGTGGCCAATGCCGTGCACAACGACGGAGAAGACGCCGAGGAGCTCTACGTGTCGGCTTGCTACGCCGATGAGGGCGTGACCTTGAAGCGCTGGCGGCCGCGGGCAAGGGGCCGTGCGACGAGAATCCGCAAGCGGAGCTGCCACATCACGGTCATCGTGAGCCGAATGCCCGAGGAGCGTCTGGTGCGACGCCGTGCCGAGCGCCAGGCCGCGGGCGCGCAGCGCCAGCGGCGGGTCTCGGAGTCGCGACGCCGCGCCGACCTCGCCGGGCGCCTGTCCCGCCGGCGCCATGCCGCGGAGGCCGAGGCTGCGCTCGCCGAGGAGTCGCCCGAGGTTCAGTTCGAGCCTGAGTCTGCCGATGCGCTGGAGGTCGGCAGCGGTGAGCTCGGAGAGACCGACGAGGACGAGACGACCGACGAGGACGAGACGACCGACGAGGACGAGACCACGGCGGAGCAGGCGGTCGCCGACGTGGCGGAGGAAGTCGAAGAGGCCGGGCGCGCGGCGGAGGACGGCCCCGAGGACGAGAGCGAGAAGGGCGAGTAGATGGGCCAGAAGGTCAACCCCTACGGCTTCCGGCTCGGTGTCACCACCGACTGGAAGTCCCGCTGGTTCGAAGAGCGCCATTACCGAGACTTCGTCGTCGAGGACTGGAAGATCCGCGACTACCTGATGTCCCAGCTCGAGGCGGCCGCGGTCAGCCGCATCGAGGTCGAGCGCACGCGCGACCGGCTGCGTGTCGACATCCATACCGCGCGTCCTGGCATCGTCATCGGCCGCAGGGGTGCGGAGGCCGACCGGCTGAAGAAGAAGCTCGAGGAGATTACGGGCCTGCACAACCGGATCCAGCTGAACATCCAGGAGATCAAGCAGCCCGAGCTCGATGCTGCCCTCATCGCCCAGGGCATCTGCGACCAGCTCGCCCGTCGGGTCGCCTTCCGGCGCGCGATGAAGCGGGCGATCCAGACCGTCCAGAAGGCGGGTGCCCAGGGCGTGCGCGTCCAGTGTTCTGGCCGCCTCGGCGGCTCCGAGATGGCGCGCAAGGAGTCCTACCGGGAAGGCCGGGTGCCGCTCCACACGCTTCGTGCCGACATCGACTACGGGTTCCGCGAAGCGAGGACCACCTCTGGGCGCGTGGGGGTCAAGGTCTGGATCTACAAGGGCGACATCCTGCCTTACAAGGTTTCGATCGACGACAAGATCACCCGCGAGGCCGCGATGGCGGTGGGCGAGACGTCCGGTCAGGGCAGGCCGCACCGGCTCATCACCGCCGGGGGCGGCAGGCGCCGTGCGGGTCTCGGCGCGCCGGGCTCCGGCGCGGCCGACCTTGCGGCCGACGAGCTCGCGGCTGAAGAAGAAGCGCTCCTCGACGGCGACGAGACGAGCACGACGAACGGCCGTGCGGCCGAGGTGGGCTCCGGCGAGCCTCGGGCCGCCACGGCGACGCCCGCTGAAACGACCGTGCCTGCTGACACGGCCACGCCGGACACGCCGGCCGACACGGCCGCTCCGGCCGCTCCGGCCGCTCCGGCCGCCACGACTACACCTGCTCCCGCAGCCACGCCCGCCGCCACTAACGCGGTGGAAGAGACAGAGGAAGAAGGTGCGGTTCCGCCACCGCCGGTCTCCGACCTCATCGCGCCCCCGAGCGAGCCCGACGACCTGGAGCGGCGGCTTGCCGAGGACGAGGAAATGGAGCGCCGCAGTCGTCACGACCATCACGAGGCGCCCCACTTCCGCAGGGAGGTGGACTGACGTGCTCATGCCGCGCAAGGTCAAGCACCGCAAGCAGCAGCGCGGTCGTCTGACCGGTGCCGCCAAGGGCGGCACGACCGTCACGTTCGGCGACTTCGGGATCCAGGCGCTCGAGCCCGGATGGCTCACCGCTCGTCAGATCGAGGCCGCCCGTATCGCGATGACCCGCCACGTGCGCCGTGGCGGGAAAATCTGGATCCGGGTGTTCCCCGACAAGCCGGTGACCCAGAAGCCCGCCGAGACGCGCATGGGATCGGGCAAGGGCAACCCGGAGCACTGGGTCGCCGTCGTGCGGCCCGGCCGGGTGCTCTTCGAGTTGTCCGGAGTCGACCAGGAGCTGGCGCAGGCTGCCATGGAGCGGGCGATCCAGAAGCTGCCGATGAAGGCTCGCTTCGTCGTGCGGCCAGGAACGCACGGCGCCGCGGAGGTCCAGGTCTGATGGCGCCGTCCGAGTACACGACGATGGAGCCGAGCGAGCTCGACGACAAGCTGATCGAGTCCCGCAAGGAGCTGTTCAACCTCCGATTCCAGAAGGCCACCGGCCAGCTGGACAACACCGCGCGCCTCGGCCACGTGAGAAAGGACATCGCCCGGATCCTCACCGTTCTTCGCCAGCAGGAGCTCGGGATCGACGAGGAGCCTGTCCTCCTGCCCGCCGCCGGCACGGTCGCGGGCTCGACGTCGTCGAGGCGTGCCGCTCGGCAGGCCGAGGCCGACGAGGCCGAGACCGATGACGGGGCCGACGGGGCCGACGAGGACGACGAGGACGAGGCCGTCGACGAAGGGATCGTCGACGAGGGTGAGGAGGAGGCGTGATGCCCGAGGAAGACGCCGTGGCCGAGGGCACTGCGACGCGGTCGAACCGGCGCAAGGTCCGCGAGGGCACCGTCGTGTCCGACAAGATGAGCTCGACGGTGGTCGTCGCGGTGGTCGAGCGCGTGCGCCACCCCCGTTACGGCAAGACCGTCCAGCGCACCAAGCGCCTCTACGTCCATGACGCAGACCAAAGCGCGAGGGTGGGTGACCGTGTGCGGGTCGCCGAGACCCGTCCACTCTCCAAGCTCAAGCGGTGGCGGCTGGTCGAGATCTTGGAGCGCGCCCGATGATCCAGCAGGAATCGCGGTTGCGAGTCGCCGACAACTCGGGCGCGCGCGAGGTGCTGTGCATCCGCGTGCTTGGTGGGTCGCGCCGGCGCTACGCGAGCATCGGCGACATCTTCGTCGCCACGGTCAAGGACGCCATCCCGGGTGCGGCCGTGAAGAAGGGTGACGTCGTGAAGTGCGTCGTCGTGCGGACGGTGAAGGAGAAGCGGCGTCCCGACGGGAGTTACATCCGTTTCGACGAGAACGCCGCCGTGCTCATCAATGACCAGCAGCAGCCGAGGGGTACCCGCATCTTCGGCCCCGTAGGACGCGAGCTGCGGGACAAGAAGTTCATGAGGATCGTGTCGCTCGCTCCGGAGGTGTTGTGATGCGAGTACGCAAGGGCGACCGCGTCGTCGTGCGTGCCGGCAAGTACAAGGGCCACACTGCCGAAGTCGTGCGCGCGATCCCGTCAGAGGGCAAGGTGGTGCTCGAGGGCGTGAACGTGGCGAAGCGCCACTCGAAGCCGACCGCCCGGACGTACCAGGGTGGCATCATCGACAAGTTCATGCCGCTGCCGGTCTCGAACGTGTCCATCGTCTGCAAGACGTGCGACGGCCCGACGCGTGTCGGTATGCAGATCGACGACCAGGGCCGCAAGATCCGCGTCTGCCGCAAGTGTGGGGCCGAGCTGTGAGCCCGGGCAAGTCCAATGCCAAGACCCAGAAGTCGGCGGGGACCAAGAAGGCCGCCGCGGCGAAGAAGAGCGCCCCCCGTGTCGGTCAGCGCTCGGCGCAGCCCCAGGCCGCCAAGGCCGCGGGGACCCGTGCCGGGCCCGACATCGACCGCACCGCCGGGCGTGCCGCCGGGAGCGCAGGTCAAGCCGCGCCGCGGCTCAAGGCGCGCTACCGCGAAGAGGTGCAGGGGCGGCTCAAGGAGGAGCTCGGCCTGAAGAACGTGATGGAGGTGCCCCGCCTCGACAAGATCGTCGTCAATATGGGCGTCGGACGGGCCACCCAGCAACCATCGCTGATCGAGGGTGCCCAGCGCGACATGGAGGTCATCACCGGACAGAAGTCGGTCGTCACCCGGGCCAAGAAGTCGATCGCCGGCTTCAAGCTCCGCGCGGGAATGCCCATCGGTGTCCGGGTCACGCTGCGAGGCGACCGCGCATGGGAGTTCCTCGACCGGCTGATCAGCCTCGCGATCCCGCGGATCCGCGACTTCCGGGGGCTCTCCCCGCGCGCGTTCGACGGTAGCGGCAACTACACCTTCGGCGTGAACGAGCAGCTGATCTTCCCCGAGGTGGACTACGACCGCATCGACACCGTCCGCGGCATGGACATCACGATCGTCACCACCGCCAGCACCGACGAGCAGGGCCGAGCGTTCCTCCGAGCGTTCGGCTTCCCGTTCCGACAGGAGATCCGATAAGCATCATGGCGAAGAAGGCACTGATCGAGAAGCAGCAGCGCACGCCGAAGTTCAAGGTGCGCGCGTACACCCGGTGCAGGCGGTGCGGCCGCCCGAAGGCCGTCTTCCGCAAGTTCGGGCTGTGCCGCATATGCCTGCGGCAGATGGTGCACGCCGGCGAGGTGCCGGGCGTGACGAAGGCAAGCTGGTAGGAGCGCGGGCCATGACGATGACCGACCCGATCGCGGACATGCTCACCCGCATCCGCAACGCGAGCACCGCCCAGAAGGAGACCGTGAGCATGCCGGGCTCCAAGCTGAAGGAGTCGCTCGCGCAGATACTCGAGCGCGAGGGTTTCATCGAGGGCTACGCCGTGCACCAGGCCCCCGGCCGTCCGGGCTCCACCCTCGAGATCACGATGAAGTACTCAGCCGACCGCATTCGCAGCATCGGCGGCATCCGCAGAGTGTCCACGCCCGGGCTCAGGATTTATGCGCGTGCTGACAAAATGCCCCGCGTGCTCGGGGGGATGGGCGTGGCCGTCGTTTCCACCAGCCACGGGCTAATGACCGACCGCGAGGCGCGCCAGCGCCATCTCGGGGGGGAGGTGCTCTGCCATGTCTGGTAGAGGCCGCGAGACGAACGGTACGGACGGTGCCGCGACGGGTGGGGCAGTAGTCGACGAAGGAGAGCGGTAGATGTCCCGCATCGGACTGTCCCCGATCCAGGTGCCGAAGGACGTGACTGTCGCGCTGGATGACGGCGAGGTGACCGTCACCGGTCCGCAGGGAAAGCTGGCGCGCCGGCTGCCCCAGGGGATCACGGTCACCCGGGAAGGCGACATCCTCAACGTCGCGCGGTCCGACGACGAGCGCGAGCGGCGCGCCCTGCACGGCCTCACGCGCTCACTCGTGGCGAACATGGTGACCGGCGTCACGCAGGGATTCTCGAAGGAGCTTGAGATCGTCGGCGTCGGCTACAGGGCAAACGCCCGCAGCCCCCAGGCGATAGAGCTCGCGCTCGGTTTCTCGCATCCCGTGGTCGTGGATGCGCCGGAAGGGATCAGCTTTGAGGTGCCCGCCCCGACCCGCGTCGTCGTGCGCGGCATCGACAAGGAGCTCGTCGGGCAGGTGGCGGCCGACATCCGCAAGATCCGGAAGCCCGAGCCCTACAAAGGCAAGGGGGTCCGTTACGCGGGCGAGCGCGTGCTGCGCAAGGCGGGGAAGGCGGCCAAGTGATGGCAGGAACCGATCGCGACGAGGTGCTGCGCAAGCGGCGGCACAGCCGGGTCCGCCGGAAGGTGTCAGGCACGCCCGAACGGCCCAGGCTCGCCGTCAACCGGAGCCTCCGGCACATCACCGCCCAGGTCATCGACGACTCGAGCGGTCGCACGCTGGTTGCGGCGTCAACCGCCGAGCGCGAGGTGCGCGACGTCCTCTCGCCGAAGGGCGGCGGTAACGTGAGCGCCGCTGCTGCGGTGGGGCGCCTGGTCGCCACCCGGGCGAAGGAGGCCGGGGTGAGCAGGGTGGTCTTTGACCGGGGTGGGTTCAAGTACCACGGTCGGGTCGCGGCGCTCGCCGACGCCGCTCGCAGCGAGGGACTGGAGTTCTGATGAGCGAGGTGCAGTTCGAGGAGCGGACCATCCGCGTGAACCGTGTCGCCAAGGTCGTGAAGGGCGGTCGGCGGTTCTCCTTTGCCGCGCTCATGGTCATCGGCGACGGCAACGGAAAGGTGGGGCTCGGCTACGGCAAGGCGAAGGAGGCGGGCCTCGCGGTGCAGAAGGGCATCGAAGAGGCGCGCAAGAACGTCTTCGAGGTCCCCCTCGCCGGGTCCACGATCACCCATCCGGTGATCGGAGAGAGCGGTGCAGGTCGCGTGCTGCTCAAGCC
>JASHYA010000130.1 GCA_030043315.1 Acidimicrobiales bacterium | reverse complement strand
CCGCGCCGCCGCGTCGCGGCCGCTGAAGGGAGCACCGAGACCCCACACGTTGCGGAGGGTCGCCAGCATCGAGGTGTGTCGGTACTCCTCGGTGTAGAGGGCACCCCTGGAGACCCAGGGCGAGACGATGATCGCGGGCACCCGATAGCCGGAACGGTCGAAGCGGAAGCCGAGCTGTCCGGCCGGCGCGCCCGGTTCCGGCGAGGGCACCGGCCCTGGAGGCACATGGTCGTAGGTGCCTCCCGGCTCGTCCCAGCCGATGAGGAGCGTCGTATTGAACACGTTGGAGCCGGTCGACGACCCTGCAGCCCGAAGGGCGTCGTAGATACGGGCGAGGAACGCCTCACCGGCCAAGATCGACGAGGGGGGGTCGATCGGGACGTCCACGCCGGTGACCAGCGCCCGGCCGAACGCGGGATGGTAGTCGGCGTGTCCCGCCATCAGATTCGGTTCGATCAGTGAGAAGTCCGGCAGTGAGCCGTCTTGGCAGTCCCGCTCGAACTCGGAGAAGGGGGCGAAGTTCGTTGCGAACCGGTCCCTGAGGCGTGCCATGTGGATCATTCCGGTGAAGGAGACCGGTCCGGGCTCGAGGACGTAGACCTTCCAGGTTCGCTGGTGCCGTTCGAGGCGCTCGAAGAGGGTCTCGGCCTCGTTGTGACGAACGAAGTTCGTCATGGGCCTGTTCACGACGAAACCCGACGACGTCCCCGCGGTCCAGAACGAGCGGTTTGCCATGGTCTGCGACGGCACTTCGCAGAACCAGTGGTCGAACGTCCCGAACTCCCTGGCGATCCTGCTCAGGACCGGGACCTGCTCGGGGGTGAACCCGGTCATGATCTCCTTGTACTCGTCGTAGGTCGGTTGGCGGCCGAGCTCGACGGTGAGGAAGCTGATGTAGTCGGTCACGAAGCCGTCCATCGTCGGCGTCTGGCCTTCTGCAGGCGCGTTGTAGGGCGGCACCATCTCGGTGGCGTCCTTGAACCGATTGGACTCGTTCAAGATGTTGAACAGCTGGGTGTTCGTGTGCTGGTACTCCTCGCCTGGATCGGGATCCGGCGAATCCATGGAGCTGGCCACGCCGTAGGGCACCACATCGCTCTCGCCACGTTGCTCCGCCCACGCGGGGATCGGGTTGGAGAGCTCCTTGCCCGTCACCCCTTCGAAGGAAGGGACCTCCCCGGGCTGGTAGAGCCGGCCGAGCAGGTTGTCGAAAGAACGGTTCTCGAAGATGACGAGAACCACGTGATCCATGGCATTCGCGATCGAAGGCGGCACGGCGACTCCCTACGATGCCCGACCACGTCCATGGTCTCTGAGGTCGGCGCTCAGCCCCACACTTCCGCCGCGGTCTCCACGACGAGCCGCAGCTTGGCGATCTCGTCGTCGAGGGTGACGCGGTTCCCCTCGACCGTCGAGGAGAATCCACATTGCGGGGAAAGGCAGAGCTGGTCGAGCGGCACGAAACCGCTCGCTTCGTCGATCCGGCGCTTGAGCTCGTCCTTCGACTCGAGCTTGCCCCGCTTCGTCGTGACCAGTCCGAGCACCACGACCTTCCCCTTCGGCACGAATCTCAACGGCTTGAAGTCGCCGGAGCGGGCGTCGTCGTACTCGAGGAAGAACCCGTCCACGTCGAGCTCGTTGAAGAGGGCCTCGGCGACGAAGTCGTAGCCGCCTTCGGCCGCCCAGTGCGACTGGAAGTTGCCACGGCACGAGTGGGTCGTCACGGTCATCGTGGGTGGCTTTGTCGCCAGGGCGGAGTTCAGCTGCCGGATGTAGCGCAGATGCTGGTGCTCGGCATCGTCACCACGCTGCGCGAGCATCTCGCGCTGCGCCGGATCGTTCAGGTAGGCGAGCGAGGTGTCGTCGAGCTGGAGGTAGGTGCATCCCAGCTCACCGAGGCGGCGGATCTCCTCGGCGTAGGCGGCGCTCAGGTCCGCCCAGAACTCCTCGACGTCGGGGTAGACGGCTGGGTCGATCGCCGCTGCTCCACCGCGGTAGTGCACCATGCTCGGCGACGGGATCGTGAGCTTCGGGACCGCAGACGTCGTGACGGACTGCAAGAAGGTGAAGGCGTCGGCGAAGATGGTGTGGTCGAGACGGACCTTGCCCTTCACTTGTAGGGCGGCGGAAGTGAAGAACGTCGTGCCCGAGGCGTCCTTGAAGGCGACCTTGAGGTCTTCGTCGCCCTTGGTGATCCCACCGAGCTGGTAGATGAAGTCCATGTGCCAGGAGGTACGGCGGAACTCACCGTCGGTGGCAGCGCGAAATCCGATCTCCTCCTGCAGCTCGACGACGCGGCGGATGGCGGCGTCCTCGACCTCCTTCAGCGCCTCGGCGGAGAGGGTGCCGGCCGCGAACTTCTGACGCGCCTCGAGGAGCTCGGAGGGGCGCAGGAGGCTACCGACGTGGTCGGCGCGGAACGGGGGGGTGGAACGGGGGGTCATAGGCGAGACCGTAGCCGGGAGCGCGAACGACCGGCGCCCTGCCGACGGTCTTCGCGCCGGGCTCGATGAGTGAGACATCCGGCTCGAGCCCACCCGCCAGCAGCGAACCTGCGTCGCCGCAGACAGGCACCAAGTACCATCTGCACCGGGAACGGAGCACCTGCTCTGAGGGGTGGAGCACCTGCTTCTGGGGAAGGAGGAACCATGACCACCCAGCCGCCAAGCTGGGGTCCTTCGGAGTCGCCGCGTGGCGCATGGGCTCCGGGCCCCCCGCCCCAGTCGTCGGCGGAGCGGCCCACGCAGCAGACGCCGGCGAACACCGGGGAACGTCCCTCCCCAGTTCGTGACGGTCGCGGACGCGACTGGCGGATCACCGCCATGACGATTGGCGTGGTGCTCTTGGTCATCGTGGGCATCCTCGTGTACGTACTCGGAAACTCGACATCCAAGACCTCTCGGGCTCGATTGGACAGCGCGCTGCACGCGACGAGCTCTGCGGGCACTGCGGACCTCACAATCGACATCAAGGCGAGCTTCGCCGGGGCGTCCTTCTCGATCACCGCGAGTGGAGCCGTCGACTTCTCGACCAAGGCCCTCAGCCTGCACATGAGCGACTTCGGGGAGACACTCTCGTTCGTCGAGACGAACGACGTCCTCTACGCCAATCTCGGAGAGCTGGTCGGCAAGGAGTTCCCTGGCAAGACGTGGGTGCGCATCCCGATGTCCGCATTCGCAGACGCGCACGACAGCCAGCTCCTCCTTACAGACGACCCACAGGCGATGGCTTCGATCCTCCTCAAGCTCGGCGCGACCATCACTCCGACCGGGACGACCACAATCGAGGGATCGAAGGACGAGGGATACCGGATCCGTGTCACACTCGCGGACCTGGAGTCCCACGAGTCCGAGCTTCCCCCTTCGCTGCGCTCGCTCTTTGCGACAGCGAAGACCATGCCGAACACAGCCGCGGTGTCGGCGACGATGTACGTGGACTCCGCGGGTCAGCTCCAGGCCGCGCACGTCGTGGTCACCGCGCAGGCCACAGGTCACCCGGTCACCGCATCGATCGATCTCACGATGTCGCACTTCGGCACCGCGAGCGTCCCGACGGCGCCACCCGCAACACAGACGGTGACATACCGCCAGTGGAAGGGGTCGTCGGATTCGGGTGCGCTCCCGCTCACAATCCCCGACGACGGGCAGGCCACGTAGCGCACGCGGCGGACCCGTGAGCGAACGGACGTGAACGGAAGCAGCAGATGACCAGCAGCGCACGTGGAGGCGGCCGCATCCTTGGCAGCCTGCGATCCCTCGACGGCAAGGGGATCGTGTGCATGGAAGACCGCTTCGACACCGACATCGATGACGTGTGGTCCGCATTGACGGATCCCAGCCGTCTCCTCAGATGGCTCGGCGACGTCGAGGGGGAGCTGCGCCAGGGTGGTGAGTTCCGCGCGCACTTCTTCGCCACCGGCTGGGAAGGCACGGGCCGCGTGGAGTCGTGTGAGCCGCCGTGGCGGTTCCGAGTCGTGACCAAGGACCCTGATCAGCCGAACGAGCACGTCATCGAGGCCACGCTGACCGCCGAAGACGACCAGACCGTTCTGGTCGTCGAAGAACGCGGCATGCCCGTTGAGCTCCTCGCCGCGTACGGTGCGGGCGTCCAGATCCACGTCGAAGACCTCGCGGACCACGTGGCCGGGCGCGATCGCATCGATGCGGCGGCGCGATTCGACGAGCTGTTCTCCGCCTATCGGGACCTGGCCGCCGGCATCGGCTGAGCGCTGACCGAAACCACCCCGACGAGGTGGGCGAGCGAAAAGTGGGCCGTCCGGGACTCCCCGGTTGACCGATCTCCCCCGGACCTCTCTTCCCGGGTCTGCCCCGGGACGTCCTCGGACGCCTTCCCGTTGACCTTGCCGGGTCTCGTTCGTCTGGCCCTCGAGCTCCCTCGGGTCCCTCCGACCCCCACGGGGGTGGCGGTGCGGTAGATATCCTGGCTAACGCGCTTTAGTCGCTTGACTTGACAAGTCCTACCAGATTACTATGTAATAGGCGGCCATGACCAGATACCGCCATGCCCGGAGGGCAGGAGCCATCGCCATTGCCCTCGGTGCGCTGACCGCGTCGACCGCAACCCTCGCCGTCGGGCTCGGAACGCCGAGCGCGACCGCAAGCCCCAAGAGCGCCGGAGGGAGCCTGTCTCTCGTCGCTTACTCGACGCCCAAACCCGCGTACACAGTGCTGATCAAGGCCTTCCAAGCCACCCCCGCGGGAAAGCACGTCACCTTCACGCAGACCTACGGGCCGTCCGGCACCGAGGCGACAGCGGTGGTGGAGGGGCTGCCCGCCACAGTCGTGAACTTCTCGCTCGAGCCGGACATGGAGAAGCTGGTCAAGGCCGGCCTCGTCTCCTCGTCGTGGGACAAGGGCCCGACCGACGGGATCGTCACCGACTCGGTCGTTGCGTTCATCGTGCGCAAGGGGAACCCGAAGCACATCAAGACGTGGGCCAGCATCGTGAAGAAAGGAATCGGGATCATCACCCCGAATCCGTTCAGCTCGGGCAGCGCACGGTGGAACCTCCTCGCCGCGTACGGAGCGGAGCTGGCGCTCGGAAAGTCGAAGACCGAGGCGGATGACTTCCTCGCTTCGCTTCTCAAGAACACCGTCGCCCAGCCGACGAGCGCATCCAACGCCCTCGAGACCTTCCTGGCGGGCGAGGGCACAGTGCTGATCGACTACGAGGACGACGCCTTGTACGCGAAGAGCAAGGATGAGCCGATCACAGTCATCGTGCCGACACAGAACATCCTCATCCAGAACCCGATCGCGGTGACGACCAAGGCGTCCGACCCGACCGCCGCCAAGGCGTTCGTCTCGTACCTCGAGTCGACCGCCGGTCAGACGCTCTGGGGGAAGCTGGGTTACCGTCCTGTCGTCGCCAGCGTGGCGAAGAAGTTCCACTTCCCGCAGCCCAAGTCGCTCTTCACGATCACGACGCTCGGCGGGTGGACAAAGGTGACCAAGGCCTTCTTCACACCGACCTCGGGGATCGTCGCGAAGATCGAGGAGGGGCTGGGGGTCTCCACTGCAAAGGGCTGATCTCGCCGGCTTCTCGACTAGCAGCCCCCGTGTCCCATGGACGCGGGGGCTGCGTTCGCGTGTTGCGCGCGTCGCCGGTCGCGCCTCGGGTCCATCACTCGCGATGACCTACCTGAGCCTTCTCGTGCTCCTGCCGTTGGCCGCCGTCGTGGAGAACGCGTTCAAAGGCGGGTGGAGTGGTTTCTGGACCGCCGTGACCGAGCCCGAGGGTGTCGCGGCGCTCGAACTGACGGTGATCTGTTCTGTCCTGGTGGCGATCGTCAATTCGATCGCCGGGCTGGCGATCGCGTGGGTGCTCGTCCGGGACCGGTTCGTGGGCAAACGTGTCGTCAGCGCGATCATCGACCTGCCGTTCGCCCTGCCCACGATCGTCGCGGGGCTCACGTTGCTGAGCCTCTACGGTGCGCAGAGCCCGTTTGGGGTGAACATCGCCGACACGCGGATCGGTATCTGCGTGGCCCTCGCGTTCGTCACTCTTCCCTTCTGCGTCCGTTCCGTCCAACCGGTGCTCGCCGAGATGGACAAGGAGTCCGAAGAGGCGGCTGCGTCGCTCGGTGCCTCGCCGCCGGTCGTGGTCCGAAGAGTGGTGTTGCCCTCGGTGGCACCCGCCATGCTCGCTGGGGCCGGCCTCGCCTTTGCTCGCGCGCTGGGTGAATTCGGGTCAGTCGTGCTCATCTCCGGCAATCTGCCGTTCAAGACCGAAGTCGCCTCGTCGTGGATCTACAGCCTGTCCCAGTCCGGACAGCTCCCCGCGGCCGCGGCGGTGTCGACGGTCCTCGTGGCGACGGCACTGGTCGTCCTCCTCGCCATGGGGGCGGTGCGTCGGCGCTTCGACCTTGACAGAACGCGATGAAACGGCTGCATCTCCTGCGCGTCGGGGTCCTCGCGTACGTGGGACTCCTTGTGGCGCTGCCGGTGGGCTCGGTGTTCTTCCGGGCCTTCGAGCACGGTGTCGGTGTCGCCTGGGACTCGATCACCACAACTGACGGGGTCCACGCCCTCTGGCTGACCCTGCTCACGGTGCTGATCGCCGTGCCGGCGGACGCCATCTTCGGTGTCGGCGTGGCGCTCATCCTGGCGCGCCACCGCTTCCGTGGCGCGTTCTTGCTCGACGCGCTCGTCGACATCCCCCTCGCCATATCACCGGTGATCGTGGGTCTCTCGCTGGTCCTGGTGTACGGGGAGACCGGCTGGTTCGGCCGCGTCCTGGCGGGTTGGGGTATCCAGGTGATCTTCTCGCTTCCTGGAATCGTCATGGCCTCGGCGGTCGTCGCCCTCCCGTACGTGGTGCGGGAGGTGCTCCCGGTGCTCGAGGAGATCGGGACGGAGCAGGAAGAGGCCGCGGGCACCCTCGGTGCGGGGAAGTTCGCCGTCTTTCGGAGGATCACGCTCCCGTCCATCCGCGGCGGCTTTGCGTACGGTGTCACGTTGACCACGGCCCGGGTACTGGGCGAGTTCGGCGCTGTCGCGATCGTCTCCGGTAACATCGAGGGGAGAACCCAGACGCTGACCCTGTTCATTCAGAGCAGCGTCGACAATCTCAACCCTGCCAGCGCCTATGCGGGTGCGGTCGTACTCGCGGTGATCGCGATACTGATCCTCGGCGTACTGCAGCGCAGCCGGAGCGAAAGGAGGTGGTCGTGGCGATCCGCACCCGCGGAATCTCTAAGCACTTTGGATCCACCGTTGCTCTCGACGATGTGACCCTTGATGTTCCGCAGGGGTCGCTCATCGCTCTTCTCGGGCCGAGCGGTGGCGGGAAGTCGACGCTGCTGCGAGTTGTCGCAGGGTTGGAGGTTCCGGACGCCGGGACCATCGAGGTGGACGGGCGGGACATGACTGACGTGCCGGTGCGCGAGCGGGGCGTGGGATTCTGCTTCCAGCACTACGCCCCCTTCCGCCACCTGACGGTCCGCCGTAACGTCGCGTTCGGTCTCGAGGTTCGCAAGCTTCCGAAGGCTCAGATCAAGCGGAAGGTCGACGAGCTGCTCGAACTGGTCAAGATCGCGCACGTCGCCGATCGCTACCCTGCGCAGCTCTCGGGCGGGCAGCGCCAACGGATGGCGCTGGCACGGGCGCTCGCGATCGAGCCGAGCGTCCTGCTCCTCGATGAGCCGTTCGGCGCACTTGACGCCCAGGTCCGCCAACAGCTGCGCGTCTGGCTGAGGGAGCTGCACGAGAAGATCTCGGTGACCACGTTGCTCGTCACCCACGACCAAGAAGAGGCGATGGAGATCGCGGACGGCATCGCCATCATCAACAACGGGAAGCTCGAGCAGGTCGGCACGCCGGCCGAGCTCTACGACAGTCCCGCCAACGCGTTCGTCCTCGAATTTCTCGGCCCCGCCACCTACCTCGATGGCGAGCCGGTCCGCCCTCACGATCTTGTCCTGCACACCTTCGGAGATCCTCCTCCCGACGGGCGCAAGGCCCGCGTGAAGCGTGTGACCCACCTTGGCTTCGAGGTGCGTGTCGACGTGCGTTTCGAGACCGGTGATGAGGCATGGGTGCAGCTCAGTCGTGGTCAGGCGCGCGAACTCGGTCTCGTGCCGGGCGACGACGTCTGGGTCGCTCGGACAACGACCCATGGCCCCGCTCCGATGAAGGAGCGAGACGGACAGGCTGAGACATTCGTGGTGGTGCCGAGCTGAACTTAGGACGCTGCGGGACGGCAGACTCTCCCGAGCTCGAGCGCCGTCACGGTGGCGCAGGACGTCCTTCCAGGGGTGCTACTCCCCGGCACGCCGCTCCAGGACGTTCCTCTCCCTCTCGGGCGGGCGACGTGGTCCAGGTGCAAGGATGACCGCCGGCAGGTGGGCACCGCGCGCAGCACACTCGGAGAGCCTGCCCTTCGGGAAGGAGCTCTGGTATGAGCGAAGCAATGGAGTACGCGATCGGAGCCCGGGTCTATTGCGAACAGGGCCCGTGTGGGGAGCTCATGCGCGTGGTCGTCGATCCTGTGAAGCGCGCGATCACGCACCTTGTCGTAGAGGAGCGACACGGCCAGGAGCTCGGTCGTCTGGTGCCGGTCGAGCTCGTCGCAACGGCGACCGAACAAGAATTGCGGTTGCAGTGCACTTTGGACCATTTCGGGGCGCTCGAAGCTGCCGAAGAGACGCAATTTGTTCAGGCGCCGGGGGGACAGTGGGGCTACGGGCAGAGCCAGATGCTGATCCTGCCCTTCTTCGGGCTGCGAGGCATGGGAATGCTGGGCGGCATGGGGGGCATGGGCATGGGCGGCATGGGGGGCATGGGCATGGGCGGCATGGGGGGCATGGGCATGGGGGGAATGGGGATGGGCGGCATGGGCATGCGTGCCTCGCAGCAGCCGATGACCTACGACAAAGTTCCTCCAGGTGAAGTCGAAGTGCGACGTGGACAGCACGTCCATGCCTCAGACGGTCCGGTAGGGCACGTCCGTGGACTCGTCGTCGACCCAAGTGATCACCAGGTGACCCACGTTCTCCTCGACGAAGGACACCTCTGGGGCAAGAAGGAGGTCTCCATCCCCATCTCTGCCGTGACCGGGGTTGACGACGATGGCGTTCGCCTCAGCCTCACGAGGGCGGACATCGCCAACCTTCCTCCGGTTCTGGATGTGGAGCAGCAAGGTGAGGTCAGCGACGAGGAGGTACACGGCGCGTAGGCCGTCACCGGCGGCGACGCCCTGAAGGCCATCCTCCGCTGGGGCGATGCCTCAGGATTCTGCGCCTTCGGCAAAACGGCACGGCATCGACGTAGCCCCGCACCGTGAAAGATGCATTTTTACAGCTACGACAGTCTCAGCATCCGCGATACTACGCCGTAACAGGGAAAACGGTCCTTCGCATCTGACCCGGGCACGCTCGCACCAAGCGGTCGATTGCCCGCAGACGTCGACGTGCACGCAACCGGAGCCTGACGGGGTGCCATTCACCTCCACCCCAGGGTGCGGCTCGCCTCGCCGATCCACCTCCGCAGCTCTGGTCGTTGCACCCCCTCGACGGTCGTCACCTTGACGTACCGGGTCCGGTCGGTGGTCCCGAGTGGCGGTGGGTCGTCGAAGTCCGCACCGCCGAGGAAGACGACGTTCACCGAGACGTCGTAGGCGGCCACCTCGATGATCCACCCGAGCTCTGGGAGACCGTAGTACGGCCTCTTCCACTTGACGGCGAAGTGCAGGCCCGGGATCGCCGCGCGGATGGTCTCGTCCAACCGCTCGACGATGGGCTGGAGATGCGGCATCTGGCTCCGGAGCCAGTCGTCGATGTCCGAGTGGCTTGGCGCCGGCTCTGGAGGCTTCCGCGCGGCGTTCCCCTTGATCGCTTTCGGCATCGGTGTCCCTCCGTCGAAGCCGGGGCGAGTTGGCGACCGAGAATTCCCAAAAGACAGAGAGCGGGTACGGGGAGTCGAACCCCGATAACCAGGGTGGAAACCTGGTGCTCTGCCGTTGAGCTACACCCGCATAATGCGTTATTGCTGTATCAGCTTCTCGCGATCCCACGTCGGAAGGCGGAGGGTCTGCCGCCGAAGGTCCGCGAGCGAACTCTGGGCGCAAATTATGGCCCCGGATGGCGAACCGGAGCGCCGGGGTCGCCGCGGAGAGTGTAGGCGCCCGAACCGTCGGCCTCGTCGCACGGACCCGCCGACCCTGCGGCGTCTACCGTCCCTTTATGGCTTCGACGATGTACGAGCGAGTGGGCGGCGAGGCGTTCTTCAAGTCCCTGGTGGACCGCTTCTACGCCGGCGTCGCGTCCGACCCCGTGCTCCGCCCGCTGTACCCGCAGGACCTGGACGGGCCGAACGAGCACCTGCGGCTCTTCTTGATCCAGTACTGGGGCGGTCCGCGCACCTACGACGAGTCGCGCGGCCATCCGCGGTTGCGCATGCGTCACGCCCCCTTCGCCATCGGTCTCGCGGAGCGCGACGCGTGGCTCCATCTCATGCTCTCGTCGCTGGCCGAGGCGGGGCTGGATGCGCAAGACGAAGCGGAGATGGCCGAGTACTTCCGCGCGACGGCAACGCAGCTGATCAACCAGATGGGGCGGCCTCCTCGCTGACATTGCTGTCCTCGCGGCACGGCGCCTATCTCAGGAGCCCGCTCCACGTCTGTGGTTCCTCGGTCCGCGGCGGACGCGACTAGCGTCAATCGGCTCATGTTGGCGCTGCCCCTCTCCGATCCGGGCGTGCCCGAGACCAGGTCTCCGGGCCGATTCCTTCTCTGGTGCGCGCGCAGTCAGGCGCGGGTGCTCGCGACCGGATCGACCTTCGGCGTCGTCTGGATGGTCAGTCAGGCGATGATCCCGCTCGCGCTCGGCGCCGGCCTCGGGGCGATCTTGCACCGCTCGAAGCACGAGATCGTCCTCTGGTCGCTGGTGGTGCTCGCACTGGGACTGCTCCAGGCCGTGGCGGGGGTCCTCCGCCACCGACGTGCCATCGCCAGTTTTCTCATCTGCGCGAGCCGAGTCCAGCAGCTCATCGCGAGGACTGCGACCGCGCTCGGCGGGGACCTCGCGCGTCGGGTCGCAACCGGAGAGGTGGCCAACATCGGTGCGTCGGACATCGAGCGTGTCGGCGAAGCTCTGGACGTCGTCGCCCGCTTCGCCGGCGGAGTCGTGTCCTACACGGTCG
The DNA here is from genome assembly GCA_030043315.1 of Acidimicrobiales bacterium. Lineage (GTDB taxonomy): Bacteria > Actinomycetota > Acidimicrobiia > Acidimicrobiales > RAAP-2 > JAJYVT01. Next base: position 6,598 of record JASHYA010000130.1, on the reverse strand, counting down.
TGGCGATCGTGCTCCTGGTCGTGTCTCCTCCGCTCGGAGCGATCGTCGTGCTTGGCGTGCCCCTCGCGGTGCTCGCAGTTGTGCCCGTACTGCGGCCGCTCGAGCGACGGCAGACCGCGGAGCGCGACCGCCGCTCGGAAGCCAGCTCGATCGCCTCGGACACCGTGACGGGTCTCCGGGTGCTACGCGGCCTCGGTGGTGAGCAGGTGTTCGCACGCCGCTATGACCGTGCCTCCGGGAAGGTGGCTGCCGCGTCGGTGAGAACGGCGAACTTGCAGGCGCTTCTCGACGGGGCGCAGGTCCTGCTCCCCGGTGCGATCGTGGTCGCGGTCACCTGGGTCGGGGCGCATCTGGCCGTCGACCGATCGATCTCGGCTGGCGAGCTCGTCGCGTTCTACGCGTCCGCGGCGTTCCTCGTGATCCCGATGCAGACGTTTGTCGAGGCAGCGTCCAAGTGGACGGCTGCGGTCGTGGCAGCCAGGCGGATCGTCGCCATATTGACCATGGAACGCCACATGCCCGCGGGCGACGTGGCCGCGTGCGGAGAAGGGCCGAGCGGCGACCTTGTCGATGAAGAGACCGGTGTCCGGATCGCCCCGGGCACCATGACGGCGGTGGTCCCGTCGACCCCGGAAGAGGGAACGGAGCTCCTCGAGCGGTTGGGCCGCTGGACGTCGCCGGGACCGGGCTTTCAGGTTCGGTGGGGTGACGTGCCGGTCGTCACGCTGCCGCTCGAGTGGTACCGCGCCCACGTGGTCATGTTGGAGCGCTCGCCCTTCCATCTGCGGGGGATCGTTCGGGAGGTGCTGGCTCCGGTCGACGCCACCGACGCCACCGACGCCGTCGACGACGCCGACGCCACCGACCCCACCGACGCCGCCGACGCCACCGACGCCACCGCCGCCACCGACGCCACCGACGCCGGTAGTGACCTCGGCACCGGAGCGGCCGGCCGCCGCTCGAGCACCGCGAGGAGCCCCCGGCTCACCATGACCGAGGCGCTGGACGCCGCACAGGCTTCCGAGGTCGTGACGTCCCTGCCGGCCGAGCTCGACACCCACCTGCCTGAGCAGTGGCGGACGCTCTCGGGCGGCCAGCGACAGCGGCTGTCACTCTCACAGGCGCTCCTCGCCGACCCCGACGTCTTGCTGCTCGACGACCCGACGAGCGCCGTGGACGCCCATACCGAGGCCGCGATCGCCGAGGCGCTCGCCAGCGTCCGGCGCGGCCGCACCACCGTCGTCACGACCACCAGCCCGCTCGTGGCCGAACAGGCCGATCTCGTCGTCGTGCTCGAGGGGAGGGCGAGGACGGCGGGGCGGCACGAGCAGCTGCTCGAAGCAGACCCCGCGTACGAGGCGCAGGTGCTCCGGGGAGGTGCCCGGTGACCGCCGACGACACCGCGGCGATCGACCCGACGGACCCGGGGTTCCCCGTGGCGGGGCGGGGAACCGTGCGCCGGTACCTCCGTGCGGCCTTGCGCCGCGAGCGGCGCGCCACGGCGCGGGTGATCGGCTTCTTCGGGCTGGCGAGCGTCGCGGGGCTCGTCGGTCCGCAGGTGCTGGGTCAGGTGGTCTCCGAGGCGGCGGGAAGTGACCACGACCTGGGGCGTGTGGAGCTGGCCGCGGCGATCTTCGCGGTCGCCCTCGTCGTGCAGGGAGTGGCAGCCACCGCGGCGTCCCGGCAGGCCGGCCATCTCACGGCGCGCCTGCTTGCACGCCTGCGTGGTGACTTCGTCGGTGCGGTGCTCGCGCTGCCGCTCGGGGTCGTGGAGCGGGCCGGCACCGGTGAGCTCCAGACGCGTGCGTCCTCGGATGTCGAGCAGCTCACGTGGTCCGTCCGCCAAGCCGCTCCCCAGATGGTGGTGGCGATCGCGCAGGTCGTCGCCATCGTGATCGCCATCCTCGTCACCGCGCCGCTCCTCGGCCTCGTCCTGCTCCCGACGGTTCCACTGCTGGTCGCCGGGACGCGCTGGTACCTCAAGCGTGCCCGTTCCGGCTACGAGCGGACGATGGCCACCTGGGACGTGACCAACGCCCGGGTGCAGGAGACGGCCGCGGGCGGGAGGACCATAGAGACGTTCAGGCTCGCGCGGCGACGTATCGCACAGGTCGATGGCGACATCGCGGACTGGATCGCGGCCGAGCGGTACACGCTGCGGTTGCGCACGATCTACTTCCCTCTCACCGAGGCGTGCTACGTGGTCCCCCTGGTCCTCGCCTTGCTCGTCGGGGGGTTCCTGCACGCCGACGGCAGGCTCTCGGTCGCTGCGGTGACCGCTGCGGTCCTCTACGTCCAGCTCCTGATCTCGCCGGTCGACACCGTCCTGAGCTATCTCGACGAGCTCCAGCTCGGCACGGCGTCGCTCGGACGCCTGCTCGGCGTGCGGGAGGTGGAGGCGCCGCCGCTCACCACCGTCGAACCGACGGGCACACACGTCGTGGCAAGGGACGTGCGCTACGCCTACCGGCCCGGCCACGACGTGCTGCACGGGGTCGACCTGGCACCCCGTCGCGGTTCGCGGGTGGTGCTCGTCGGACCGAGCGGCGCGGGCAAGAGCACCCTCGCGTTGCTGCTCACCGGCGTGCACGGGCCGAGGACCGGCTACGTGCGCGTCGGCGGTGTCGATGCGCACTCGCTGCCCCCTGACCGGCTCCGCAGCGAGATCGTGCTCGTGACCCAGGAGTACCACGTCTTCAACGGCATGCTGCGCGAGAACCTCGCGCTCTCGGCACCCGGAGCGAGCGACGACGACCTCGTTCGCGCACTCGACGTGGTCGGCGCGCGGCCGCTCCTCGAGCGCCTTCCCGAGGGCTTGGACACCGTCCTCGGACCGGGAGCGGTGCAGCTCTCGCCCGGGGAGTCCCAGCAGCTCGCGCTCGCACGCCTGGTGCTCCAGGACCCGCACACGCTGGTCCTGGACGAGGCGACGGCGCTGCTCGACCCACGCGCTGCCCGCGACCTCGAGCGATCGCTCGCGCGAGTCCTCGAAGGACGGACGGTCATCTCGGTCGCCCACCGGCTCGACGTCGCGCGGGACGCGGACCACGTGCTCGTCATCGACGGCGGCCGCGTCGTCGAGGAGGGCACGCACGACCAGCTGTTGAGCGCAGGGGGGAGCTACGCGGCGTTGTGGCGTTCCTGGCAAGGCGCCGCAGCCAGCGGCTGATCGGTCCTACTCGCCCTTGCCGGAACGGAGGCTCTTCACGTCGAACTCGCGCACCACCTCGTCGAGTGGGACCACCATCTCCGGCGCGATCGAGCGGTGGGCCGCTGTGCGCAGATGCACTCCGGTTCCGATGGCGACGAACTGGATCACCCGCACACTCGAGCTCGCCCGACCCTCTCGGAGCTTCACGGCGACGATGCCGTCCGCCTTCATCGCCACACCCGAGCTCTGCATCCGTTCCATCGCGCGCTCGCGCGCCAGGTACAGGGCCTGCGTGAGGTTCGGCAATTCGACGTTCTGGCCCTGCTGGGAGGCCCACTCTCTTGCGCTGCGCCGCGGCGCGATCACGAAGCTCGCGCCGGCGGCGACGCCGAGCGGCCACCATCCCGCGCGGACGAGCAGGACGAAATCACGCGCGGAGAGGTCCGAGACGAACTCGAAATGGTGCGAGTCCGCGTCGATCCGGCGCACCGCGGTCCCCGTGAGCTCGATCGAGATGTGGTGCGAGGAGACCCGCACGCCCACCTCGACACCGAGCACCCCGGAGCCGCCGGCCTGATCGCACGCCTGGCGGAGCTGCTTCGCGGCATGGTCCATCGCCCCTGCGAACGCCGCCGACGCCTCCTGCACCTCCCCGGTCGCCCACTGCCACACGCCCCAGGGGATCGACCACCACGAGATGCCGTAGACGAGATCCACGGGCTCCCACCCCGCCGAGTGCAGAAGCAGGGTCTCGTCGATGGTGAGGTCCGAGGTGGTGCCCCTTGGGTTGCCGGCGGTCCCCTTCGCCGTGGGAGGCGTCGCCACTGCCGCGACGGCTCGGCGGACCTCATCTTGAAGCGTCACGGCAGCGTCTTCCCGATCAGGTCGATCACCCCAGCCGCACGACCGGGGACGCGTCGGGCAGGGGGTCGAAGTCCTTGAAGCGCCGCACGCGGGTCCCCTTCAACGTGCACTGGATCGAGAGGTCGCCCTCTCCGATCTCGCGTTCAGAGCGCTCGAGGGTCGCGCCGTGGAGGATGTCGGCACCCAGCTGCGCGCGGACGCGCTCGCGGGCGAGCCGGCGTGCGGCGGCCTCTGCGCGGTTCACCTGGTCCACGGGTCCCACGCCGGACACCCCACTTGCCCCCGCGCCGTACCAGGCACCGGCGGTGGAGCCTGCGAGCTGGTAGTGGGTGATGCAGTAGCCGAGCATGCGGACGGCGCTGAGCGTCGCTACCACCGACACCGGCGCAAATCCCGCCTCGATGAGCTTCGCGAGCCGCTGTCCCGAGAGGTACGTGCTGAAGGGCGTCGCGAGGCGGGGCGCATCCGGGACGACCACGGCGGTGCCGCTCGCACGGAACTCGTTCGTCCCACCTCCGACCAGCGGGCGCATCGCGTCGACCACGCCGACGATGCCGGTGGCACCCAGCTCCTTCGCCTCGTCGATCATTCGCTCGATGGCGAGTCCCCACCCGGTCGCCCAGCTGTCCTCGAGCCATGTGAGCTCGTAGTTGGCGCCGTACATGCGGTGCTCCGCACTGACGAAACCGTGCGGACACTGCCATTGCTCCACGTACTGCCCGCGCCGTTGCGGGGTGCCCGCCCAGCCTCCGCTGAGGCCGCCGAAGCCCCCCGATCGCATGCCGAAGCCGCCTGTGGCCATGTACCAGCTCCACTGCATGACGGCGTAGCCCTGGACGTAGCCGACGGGCTCCATCCCCATGTCGACGCCCGACGCGAAATCGGCGACCGAGAGCCCGGACGACCATGCCCCTCCGGTGAGCCGGCGGTTCGCCGCCTCGGGGAGGTTGTCGGCGGTCGGAGGCATCACCCGTCGAGAGAGATGATCGTCCTCGGCTGCGGGATCGTGTGGTCGCCTTCCGAACGCACGACCGCGGTGCCGAGCGAGAGGAACTCGATCGTGTGGTCGCCCCACATGTGGCTCTTCTCCTCGAGACGGACCCCGACGATGCCCGTCGCGCCGAGCTCGTTCGCCTCGTCCTGCATGCGGGTCATCGCGAGCTCACGAGCTTCGTAGAGCGCCTGGGTGAAGTTGGGAAGCTCGACGTTCCGACCCGTGCTGCGCAACGTCTGCCCGAGCCCCCGGTGGGCGATGTGGTACACGCACGTCCCCATGACGAGCCCGAGCGGCACGTGGCCGGTCTGCATGAGCACCCAGAAGTCCTGTCCCGACAGGTCGGAGGTGAAGGGCTTGCCCTGGCGGTTCCTGTAGGAGCGACCGTCCTCGGCTTTGACCGCGGTGCCGACCGCGATGAACTCGGCGGTGTCCGAGCCCCACTCGTAGTAGTTGACGTCGAGACGGACCCCGACGACGCCGTCGGCGCCGAGCTCGGTCGCTTCCGCGTCCATGCGGTCCATCGCGAACTGGCGCGCCTCGTACATCGCTTCCGTGAGCTTGGACAGCTCCTGGCTCTGGGACCATTTCCTCGTCTGGATGCCCAGGTGGTAGATGGAGCTCCCGATCACGAACCCGAGGGGATGGAAGCCGACCTCTTTGATCAGGAGGAACTCGTTGACCGACAGGTCGGAGGTGAACATCCCCTTGTGCCCGGGGCGGTCCTCCAGTTCGGCGAGCCGGCGGCTGGCGTCCGGGGGAAGCCCTTGCGGCAGCGGGGCTGTGGCGGGTGCCGCGCCCTGGAGGCCCGGAGGCGCTGTCCCGGGTGCGCTGGATCTCTCGGTCACGTGCCGTTTCCTATCACAAGCGACTCGAGTGCAATCCTGGTTGCCTCAGTCGTCGACGCCTCGTCTCGCAACGCGCCCAGGAGCCGACGCAGCCACTCGTCGATCCCCACCCGGCTCGAGCGGATGCGGATGCCCCCGCTGCTCCGGCTGACCGTGCACTCCAGGCCGCCACGGTCGACGGTGGCGTCGAACTGGTCGTCGCCGAGGACGATGGTCAACCGACGGATCTCCTCGCTCTTCCGAAGGAGGCCGCCGGCGCGCTCGACCGCCAGACGCGCCCCGAGGGCCCCGGACAGCCTGGTGACGAGCGCACGCAGGAGGACACGCACGTCACCGTCGTCCGCATGCAGCGAGGCGGCGAGGAGATCGAGATCGAGCTCTGGGCCACCGTCTCCGACGTCTCCGACCACGCGACGCAGGCTACCGCCGGGTGAACCTCTCTCGCCCCACGGGTGGGGCTTCTGGCGCACCCGTGCGCTCGGGCCGAGGGCCGCGTGCGGCTCGCACATCGAGACGACCTCGTCGCCGGCCGGCGATCGGGCGCGTGCCGCGAGGCCCAACGGACGCCGGCGGTCCTCGCCGCCCGAGGCGCGCCCGAGACGGCCGCACCCGGGTTAATCTGATCACATGTCTCTTCCCCGGTCGGCCCCGTCGCGTCTTGCAGACGACGGCGAGATGTCGACGAGCGGGGGCGTCGTCGCAGTCGGTCCGCACCGCAGCGACCGCTACAAGTGGATCGTC
>JASHYA010000129.1 GCA_030043315.1 Acidimicrobiales bacterium | reverse complement strand
CGAGGACCGCCCGGTGGAAGGTGGGGTACGCGTAGATCATCGCGGAGAGCTGCTCGGTGGGCACCCGGGCGTGCACGGCGAGCGCGACGAGGCCGAGCATCTCACCGCCCATCGGGCCCGCCGTCGTCGCGCCCACCAGGGTCCCGCTCGTCCGGTCCTCCACCAGCTTCACGAATCCCGCGTTGCCCGGTCCGTGGATCCAGCCGCGTGCCGAGCTCGGCAGCTCCGTGCACGCCACGGCGACGTCCAAACCGGCGGCGCGCGCCTGTGCCTCCGTCATCCCGACCGCGCCGACCTCGGGGTCGGTGAAGGTCACGCGAGGGAGCGCGTGGTACGACGCCTCCTTCGGCTCCCGGCCCAAGATGTCCTCGACGGCGATGCGGGCCTGGTACATCGACAGGTGCGTGAAGGCTCCGACGCCGGTCACGTCGCCGATCGCCCAGACCCCCGGGCGCACCCGGCAGCGCCCGTCGACCGGGATGCCCCGGCCGTGCACGTCGACTCCGAGCGAGGCCGCCCCGATCGCGGCGAGGTTCGGCCGGCGACCGGTCGCGACGAGGAGGCGCTCCCCGGAGACGACCCCGTCCGCGAGCCGCAGGGTGAAGCCGCCGGTGCCGGCCTCGACGCCGGTGACCTGGGCGCCGGCGTGCACGCGCACGCCGTCGGCGACGAGCGCCTCGTGGACCACCTTGGAGGACTCGGGCTCCTCCATCGCGACGAGTCGCGGCGCGGCCTCCACGATGTGGACCTCCACCCCGAAGCGTGCGAAGACCTGGCCGAGCTCCACGCCGATCGACCCGCCGCCGAGCACCACGAGCGACGCGGGGAGCTCCTCGCACTCGACCGCCTCCCTGTTCGTCCAGTACGGCGTGTCCGCGAGCCCCGGCACCGGGGGAGCCGACGGGACGGACCCGGTGGCGACGACGAGGGCCGACCCGGCTTCGATCAGGGCGTCGCCGACCCGGACTCGGCCCGGGCCCTCGATGACGCCCCAGCCCCGCACGAAGTGGCCGCCCTTGGCGCGGAACCGCTCGACCGCCACGGCGTCGTCCCAGTGATCCGTCGCCTCGCCTACGCGGCGCGCGACTGTCCGCCAGTCCGGGACTGCGGACGCCGACCCGGCCATCCCCGGCAGCCGCGCCGCCTCGGCGAGGAGGCCAGCGGCGCGGACCATCATCTTGGAGGGGATGCAGCCCCAGTAGGGGCACTCGCCGCCCAGGAGGTTGGCGTCGATGCCGACGACGGACAACCCCGCCTCGGCGAGGCGGCCAGCCAGGTCCTCCCCGCCGGGCCCCATCCCGAGGACGATCGCGTCCGGGTGGTCGGGCACGTCCTCCACCGGGTCGTCGACGACCGCCGGGCGGCGGCTCACCATCCTTCCCGCCCGGCCTCTGCGCGGCAGCTCACCTGGCGGACGTCACTCCCTGATCAGCGCGGCACGGGACCTCTCGACGCCCGCCGTCACGACCTCCACCTCGCGCGCGGCGTCCGACGCCAGCTCTCCAGCTCGCGCGCCGGTGGTGGTGCTCGCGGAGGCGAGGGCCGCCCGTCGGATCGCCGACGCCGCCGCCAGCGCGTCCCCCACCTGACGCCGGAGCTCCGCGACCTCCGGCGTCGTCGACGCCATCCCCGCGGCCATGCCGAGGAGCCGGTCGAGCTCGACGGCCGTCTCGCGCAGGCGCCGGTTCAGGCTTCTCAGCTCGCCGATCCGGCCGCCCGCCGCGGTCTCCGCACCCTGCAGCGCGCGTGTCGCGTCCGCGACCCCCTGCCACAGCTCGTAGCGCCAGCGTGCCGGCCCCCCGCCGGCACCGACGTTCCGCCACGCCGAGATCCACGAGAGACCGGCGCGCACGTCGGCACGTGCGCGGACCGCGCGCCAACGCGCACGGAGCCGGTGCAGCACGACGAGTGCACAGACGACGACGAGGGCTCCCAACCCGGCGATGATCATCACCGCATGCGCGAGCACCGTCCGAGTATACGGCTGGGCCTCTCTGAACCCTCGGCGCATCCACCACCCGGCACGCCGGGACGTGGAGACTCGAGGCCGTGCCCGATGCGCCGCCGTCGCCGAGCGTGGTCAGGCGCGAACGTGCTCACCCTGCCGACCCTGCACCCCCCGCGCCGCTCGACCCGGCCGACACCGCTCGGGTGTGCGCGCGCTCACCCCAAGGGACGTTCGCCTGGTGTCCGATGTGCGACGGACGACTCGTGGCCGAGCACGCCCACTACCGGTGCGCCGACTGCGGGTGGCGGGACAGCTGCTGCGACTGAAGAGGCTGCCCGGCTCGGAAAATCGGGCGGGACCGCCTACGCCTGCGACGCGGCGTGGCCGGCGAGCGAACCGTGGGCGTGCACAGCGTCGGCGGCGTCAGAGGTGTCGGCAGCGTGCGGATCGTCGGGGCCGTGGGGCCCGACACGCGCCTCGCGTTCGAGCCGCTCCTGCCGGGCGGGGGCGACGATCGACTGGTTCCGAACGTGGACGAACCACGCCGTCATCGCCAGGGCACCTTGGATCCCCATGCCGACGAGGCCCAGGAAGACGAGGAGCCCGAGTGCGAGGTAGGCGTTGTTGTCACCGACGGCGCGCTTCCCCAGGATCCAGGCGACGAGCGCCATGATGAAGAACTCGAGCCCCCACCACGAGCTGGCCGCGATGACCGCGGTGCGCGCCGTGCGGAGGTAGCCGCCCGAGAGGGAGCGCAGCGGCCCCGGGATCACTGCGCCCGCGACCGCGAGGAAGACGAGCAGGATGCCCACGGCCACCACGCCGGGCCACCAGGTGCCCGTGTACACCGCGAGGACCGCGAAGCACATCGCGCAGGCGAAGACGAGGGTCAACCCGATCAACGTCAAGTACAGCGTCCGCACTTCGTGCCTACCTCGCCTTCCTCATCGGGTTCCTTCGCCATCGGGCCCATCGGGCTTCTCGCGATCGAGGTCCCCGCGCCCGGCCTCGTCGCACGCTCCCGCCACAGCTTGCCCTACGCGTCGTCACCGGTCACGTTCGGCGGACAACCGGCGCAGCGGCCCAGGATGGCGAAGTGCCTCGGGTCGATCGTGAAGCCGAAGCGCTCCGCCGCCGCCCGGGCGAGGCCGTCGAAGAGGTCCTCGGGTGCTTCGATCCGCCGCCCGCAACGCTCGCAGAGCAGGTGCGAATGGGCATCGGACGCCAGTTGGTAGGCGGCGGGCCCGTGGCCGAGGTGGGTGTGGACGATCACGCCCAGCCGCTGGAGCTCCTCCAGGTTCCGGTAGACGGTCGACAGGTGGACCTCGGGCGCCCGCGCCTGGACGGCGGCCGCCAGCTCCTCGACCGAGCGGTGGTCCCTCGACTCGAAAAGGATCTCGAGGAGGACCCGCCGGGAGGCGGTCGCCCGCCCTCCCCGTGAGCGGACGAGCGCGAGCACCCCCTCGACCGAGGTGGTGGTCGCCCCGGCGCCGTACGGGGTGAGGCCACCAGGGGCGGGTCGCGCACCGCCGACGCGGCTGGTCACACCCCCACGCTACGTCGGCTCCCCCGCCATCGGGTGCGGGGTCGAGGAGCGTTGTCCGTCGCGGTGGCGCCGCTCGTCGGGACGATCGAGCTGGCCGCCCTCCTCCGGGGCCGACATCGGTCTGCACGGCGCGCTCTGGCGGGCCGTGGCCTCCGTGAACATCGACACGGCGGGGTGCACGACCGTGAGTTCTTCGCGCTCGCCTCGGCTGTGGCACTGGCGGTGCGGCGCATCGGCCGGATCGAGGACCGCTGGACGTCGGGGTCGACCGGGGAAGGCGACGGCCACGTCGGCGCGGCGGACCACGTCGACACCACCGTCGCGCTCGGCGATCAGTCGGTCACCACCGCCACCGCGAACCCGTCGTAGCCCTTCGAGCCCACGGTCTGGACGGCCGTCACCAAGAGGCGCGGTTCTGCGCCCATGACCTCGAGGGCGCGGCGGGTGCCGACGACGATGGCCTCCGGTGAGCCGGCCTCGAGGATCCGCCCCTCGCGCACCACGTTGTCGACGACGACGAGCGTTCCCGGCCTCGCCAGCCGGAGTGCCCAGCGGACGTACTCGGGGTACGAGGGCTTGTCCGCGTCGATGAAGACGAAGTCGAAGGGTCCCCGGCCTTCCTGCTCGATCACGGCCAGCGAGTCGACGGCGGGTCCGAGCCGCAGCTCCACGACGCCGTCCAGTCCCGCCCGCGCGAAGTTGCGCCGTGCGACCTCGGCATGGCGCGGGTCGAGCTCCAGGGTGGTCACGCTGCCCCCGTCGGGGACGGCCCTGGCCATCCAGATCGTGCTGTACCCGGCGAGGGTCCCGATCTCGAGCACCCGGCGCGCGCCCAGGGCACGGACCAGGACGTGCAGGAGCATGCCCTGGGGCGCCGACACGTTGATCGGGGGCAGCCCCGCGTCGTCCGCCGCGCGGAGCGTCGCGTCGAAGACGGGGTCGGGCACGAGGAGCGTGTCGGTGAAGAAGCGGTCTACGTCGTTCCAGAGGGTCTCGTCCATACCGCTCTTCGTAGCCGATCCGAGCCCCGGCGTGGCGCGACCTCGCCCGGGCGTCAGCGGAAGGCGTCGGCCGGGGTGACGCGCGCGGGGAGGTTCCTCCGGACGTGTCCCGGCACCCCGCGCCAACAGACGGCCACGAGCGCGACGAACAGGGTGCAGACGGCGGCGGCCGACACGAAGGGCACCCACGGGGCGACGCCGAAGAGCGCGCCGGCAGCAGCCGCCGACACGGCCGTCATGCCGGTCTGGCTGGCGGCGAACAACCCCTGCGCGTGGCCGTGGCGCTCGGGCGCCGTGCCCTCCCCGAGGAGCGACTGCGCGGCCGGCAGCGCCAGCACGAAGCCGGCCGACTCCCAGATGCCGAGGATCAGGAGGGGGAGGACCCCGGGGACGAACGGGTAGGAGGCGCAGAAGAGGACCATCCAGGAGAGCGCCGCTACCCCGAGCCATCGCCGGTCGAGGTGGTCGGCCAGCCAACCCGCAGGACGCGACATGAGCGCGAACGGCAGTGCGAAGAGCGTCCAGCTGACGCCCACCTCCCAGGTCGCCGCGCCGTGGCGTGACAGGAGCAGCGTCCAACAGGACTCGTAGACGCCCGAGGTGGCACCGATGGTCGCCGAGGCGAGGAGCGCTCCCCAGACCGCCCGCTGGGCGGTGGTCCGGGGGAGCCTCGCCCCGCCCGTCCGCCGGTCGTCCACGGAGGCCCGACCGGCGTCGACCCCTCTTTCTCCGACGACCCCCGGGGCGGCGTCGGCCACCGGACCGGGGGGCGCCACGGCGTCCGGCGCGGCCTCGTCCAGGACCTTGGCGGCACGGCTCGCCGCGAGCACGGGAACGATCGCCACGACCGAGGCGACGCCTGCGGCGACGAAGAGCCAGCGCATGGCCGCGACGCCCGCGATGCTCCCGAGCACGGGCCCCACCGCCAGGCCCCCCAGCTCGGCACCGTAGAGGAGCCCCGTCGCGCGACCGCGATGGGAGAGCGGAACCCCGTGCGAGATCATCGCGAGCGCCGCCACCATCGCTCCACCGGCACCTGCGCCCTGGAGCGCACGGAAGACCACGTCCAGCACCACGGGGCCGGGGACGAGGAAGAGCAAGCTTCCCGCCGCGTAGAGAAGAAGGCCGCCGACGAGCACCGGGAGCCGCCCGAGGCGGTCCGAGATCCGCCCCGCGCCGTACTGGAAGACGAACGCCGTCACGTAGTACGCGGCCATCACCGCCCCGACGATCACGTCGGAGCCGCCGTGCGCCTTCACGTAGAGCGGGAGAAGGGGGAGGATGGCTCCCGCTCCGGCCCACTGCAGCAGGACCGCGACCGACAACGCCCGCACGAGGCCGGCGACGTTCGGGGGGAACGACCCCGAGCCGCGGGACGCGCCGGCGCGGAGTTCGGGTGACGCGTCCATCCACCCATCATGCCCGCCGATGCCGGGATCCCCGGCACCCCCGGTGCCGCCCGGGTGGTCCCACGACGGCGCGGTACGCTCCCAACGCCGTCTGCAACGACGCGACGACGTTCCCACCAGGGAGGCGCGCGATGACCATCGAGACGTCGTACCGCTACGAGCAGATCAGCCCCAAGGCCTACGAGCATCCCGCGGACCGCGCCGCGACGTCCGCGCTCCACGCCGTGCCGCTGCTCGACAAGGTCATCAAGAGGCTCATCGACCTCGGCCACGAGAAGCGGCTCCGCCAGATCGTCCTCGGCAACGCGGTGAAGGTGGGGCCCGAACAGCTCGAGGAGGTCTGGCGTCGCTACGTCCACGCGGCGACGATCCTCGACCTGCCGTTCGTCCCCGACCTCTACGTGTACAACCAGTCCGAGGTCAACGCGATGACCCTCGGCGCCAACAAGCCGATCGTCGTCATGAACTCGTCGCTCGTGTCGGGCTATACGAGCGACGAGGTCCAGACGGTCCTGGCGCACGAGGCCGGCCACGTGCTGTCCGAGCACTACTACTACACGACGGCGCTCGTGCTGCTCGGCCAGTTCGTGAACGGCGCGCTGCCCAAGTCCCTCCTGCTCGGGCTTCCCGCGCGCGGCCTCTACTACGCCCTCTTGGAGTGGGCGCGCGCAGCCGAGCTCTCCTCGGACCGGGCGGCCGCGCTCGTACGCGCCGACCCGCTCGACCCGTGTCGCGTGATGATGCGGCTCGCCGGCGGCGCGCTCCCCGGCATGAACTTCGAGGCGTTCTTGAAGCAGGCGACCGAGTACCACGGGGAGGACGACCTCTTCTCGCGTCACGCCCGCTTCTGGGCCGAGCTCGGGAGGAACCACCCCTTCGCGGTTCGCCGCGTGAAGGAGCTCGTCGAGTGGGTCCAGTCGGGCGAGTACGACCGGATCCGCTCGGGCTCCTACCCGCGGCGCGGGCAGGAGCCGCCACCGTCAGCGGAGTTCGACGCCGCGGTCGCCATGTACCGCGCCAAGTTCTCCGCGTTCCTGGAGCGCACCGCCGGCGACGTCCAGCGTCTCGGCCGCCAGTTCAGCGAGTGGCTGAGGGCGCGTGGTCCCGGCGGGGACGCCGATGAGGAGCCCGACGAAGACTGACGCCGGGCTGCAGGCTCAGCCTGCCGTCACGGTGCCGGTGGTCGCCTGGTGCTCCACTTCGCCGGGCTGCACCGTGCCGACGTACTGGTCGACCCTCGCGGTGTCGAGGCGGCGGTAGATGGCCATGTAGTAGATGAACAGGCTCCAGACGGCGACGATGAGGAGGTCCCACCAGAGGGGGATCATGCCGTCCGCCCCGTTCCAGACTGTCTTGAAGATCCCGACGCCGCCGATGATGCCGCCGGACCCGAAGTTGCCGAAGAAGCAGAGGATGGCCATTCCGAGGAGCCACGGGAACACCCACACCGCCGCGGCCCAGTCGAGCTTCGGCCGGTTCGCGTTGAGCTTGAATTGGTACGAGAGGACCATGAGGATCAACCCGATGATGAGCCCCGCGTACACGGCGGTGATCGTCGACCAACCGGCCCAGTAAATGATGAAGTTGCCGAACACGAAGGCGACCGGTGCGAGCACACCCCCCGCGGGCAGCAGGTACGGGCGCCGGATCTCCGGCTTGGACTTGCGGAGCGCGCCGAGGGCGAGCGGTGCGCCGCAGTACATCAGGACCGCCGACGTGGTCACCGCTGTCACCAGCTTGTACCAGCTCGGGAACGGCAGCAGGAACAGGATCCCGAAGAGGAACGCGACGACGACTGCGAGCAGCGGCACCTTCGACTTGGCCGTGGTCTTCTCGAACGCGTCAGGGATGTACCCGTTCTTGGAGAGGCCGTAGGAGACCCGGGACGCCGACGTGATGTAGACGAGGCCGGTCCCCGACGGGGAGATCACCGCGTCGAGCCGGAGTATCCACGCCAGCCAGGCGAGGCCCGCGATCTTCGCCACCGTGTAGTAGGGCGACTGCGCAAGCAGCGCGTTTGTCATCAGGCGGCCCCAGGTCCCGGCATGGGCGATTGTCGAGGGGTGGAGCGCGCCGACGAACGCGAACTGGACCAGGATGTAGATCACACAGCCGATGAGGACCGCGCCGATGACCGCACGCGGCAGGTCCCGCTGCGGGTTGCGGCTCTCGCCGCCGAGCTGGACGGCCTGCTCGAAGCCGAGCAGGGCGAAGACGATGCCGGCGTGCGGGATCGCCTCCATGATGGCCTTGGGGACTGTGTGCGCTGTACCCCCGTACCAGAAGCCGCCGTTGGCGGAGAAGTTGCTGGCGTGGAACCTGAAGCCCAGGAACACGACGATCGCCAACAGCGGGATGATCACCTTCCACGTGGTGATGGTGGTGTTCGTGTGGGCGAACCAACGGATCCCGACCACGTTGATGATGACGAACACGAGCATGAGGCCGATGGCGATCAGCACCCCGTCGGTCGTGAGGATCCCTGTCTTTGAGTTGTACATGAAGCCGCCCCACGAGGTGGTCGACATGTACGTGACCGCGGCGATCGCTTCGATCGGGGCGACCGCCGCCGCCTGGAGGTAGGAGAACCACCCGAAGGTCGCGCCGGCGACGCTGCCGTACGCGTAGTGCGGGTACCGGGCGGTCCCTCCGGTGACGGCGAACATGCCGCCGAGCTCCGCGTGGACCAGGGCGATGACGATCACCATGATCGCGGCGATGAGCCACGAGAGAAGCGAGCCCGGCCCGGCGAGGGCGGTCGCCGCCAAGGCGCCGAAGAGCCAGCCCGAGCCGATGATCGAGCCTTCGGAGGCCCACATGAGGCCGAAGAAGCCGACTGTTCGCTTGAGGCCTTGTTCCCGGATGACCTCTCCCTCGACAGCACTTGTGAGCATCGCTTCCGCCCCCTTCAGCGTGTCTACCTGTGCGCTCGTCGGGGAGCGGATCCTCGGCCCCCGTCCAGCTTCCCGACGACTCGGCGCGCAGCATAACCCTTGAGGCGCGATCCGCGGCGGATCAATGCACTCGTGCAGTCTGCTGCTCAAGCGCTCGTTTGAACCGCCTCGCGAAGGCGCGACGCTGCAACAATCGCGGCCCCGGTCCGAGGGGCTGGGTGGCGCCCTCGACCTTCTCCCCGGCCTGTTCCGGCAGAGCCCCGCATCCCCACACGGGTGAAGGATTCCCCGGTCTGCAACATCTTGGATGCGGTGCCTTTCGCGGTTCCACGCCGGCCGTCTGCCCGGCCACTGGCGCTCGAGCCCGTCCCGTCGGCATCCAGGACGGGTTGGCCGCACGGTGGCTCCTGCCGTCGGTCATCGGAACCGCCGGGCGACGTCACCCGGTTCGCGACCCCGGACCGTGCCCGTTCGAGGAGACCACCTCGTCTGTCACCGGTTCCGAGCCCGGACCGACCGTCCCGGCGCCCGCCGCGCCCCGCGCGGCGAGATCCGCACGTGCCGCCTCGGCCCTTGCCGCTTCCGCCTTGCCGACCGCCTCGAGGGTCGGCGCCATGTACCCGACGCCGGCAACGATCGCGGCGACGAGCATCACGCCCATGCCGAGCAATCGGGTCGTCTGGAAGGTCGAGAACACCCCGCCGACGAGACCCACGCCGACACCTGCCGCACCCATGACCGCGCCGATCCGGCCGATGCGTCCGGCGACCGTCGAGAGCACGAGCACGCCGACGGCGCACACTCCGAGCGCGATGCCGACGACTCCGTGCGCGGCATAGATCCACGTGCCGCGCGGAGGAAGGAGCGCATCGTGCCGGCGGAACGGCACGGCGACGATGACGACGACGCCGAGCGCGATCTCGAGCGCCACGAGGAGGCCGGCCGTGGTCCAGATGCGACGGACCGCGCGTTCCGAGAGACGCAGCGAGGGCGCGTCGGCGCCAGAGTCGGCGTCGGCCTGCGCGGGCGGAGGACCGGCCGGCGCGAGGTGGACGAGCAGGTTGTAGGTCACGAGCGCAACGAGAAGGTGCATCACGGCAAGGGTGGCGACGCCCTTCGATGTCTCGCCCTCCACGAGAATCCAGAGGTCGGGCAGCCACAGCAGCAGGGAGATCACGATGGCGAGCCGGAAGAAGACCCAGCGGGCGGCCGAGCTCAGCCGGACGATCGCGGCCCACCCGGCTGCGGCGAAGAGCACGCCGACGATCGTGAGCGTCCCGTAGTCGTCGAACCGGAAGTGCGAGAAGTGACGGGTGGTCGGGTACTCCGTCGTCGCGACGTTCACGGCGAGCGCGTTCAACCCGAGTGAGAGCGCCAACGCCGCCGCCGTGGCGAGTACGAACCGGACGTTCGACGGAGGGGTGCCTGGCCGCAGGTCCAGACGCGCCATACGCCTCACCCGCTCGAGCCATGCGGGCTCCCGCTCCTGCCCGTCAGCGGACGGGTCGCGCCCAGCGCCCGGGGCGTCGGCTGCGTCCATGTCCTCATTGCACCACGCCCGGCCGTCCGGGAGTACCGCGGAGGTCCCCCACCGGCGTCACCGATAGATTGGCTTTCGGTGGAATTCCAAGAGGTCGTGGCCCGACGGCACATGGTGCGCCGCTACAAGAAGGACCCCGTCCCCAAAGAGGTGGTCGACGCCATCGTGACGAACGGCAGGCGCGGCCCGTCCGCCGGCTTCTCCCAGGGCCTCGGCCTCCTCGTCCTTGAAGACCCGGCGGACGTCGCCCGGTTCCGGGCGGCGTCGACGCCGGAGGAGGATCCGCAGAACTGGTTCGCAGCCACGTTCGACGCACCCCTCGTCGTGGTCACCTGCTCCAACAAGGACGCCTACCTCGACCGCTACGCGCAGCCCGACAAGGGGTTCGTCGAGCGCTCGGACGCCTGGTGGCCGGCGCCCTACTGGGACATCGACACGGGCTTCGCAGCCTTGTTGATCCTCCTGACCGTGGTGGACGCCGGCCTCGGTGCCTGCTTCTTCGGCATTCCCAAGACACGGATCGGCGCCGTGCACGACGCATTCGGGATCCCACCCGAGTTCCACCCGATCGGCGCCATCACCGTCGGCTTCCCCGATGAGCCCCCGCGCGATCTGACCTCCCGACGCAAATCCGAAGAAGACGTCGTCCACCGTGGCCGCTGGACGCGTCGGCCCGGCGACCCGTCGCCGACGTAGCACGGCCGCTCGCCGTCGTCGGAACGCACCACGTCACAGACCGCGGCGAGCACAGCCCAGGGTGTCCCGGCGGCGCGGTGCAAACTGTCGCACTCGCGAGGTCCCGCCGTGGGCCCCACGAGTGGGGGCCTCGACAACGTGTAGCGTGACGCGATCCAACTTCATGGGGGCGCGCCGGGAAGCCTGGTCGGCACCGTGCTCGCGTTTCTGTGGCCCTCCCACGCTGCTCTCTGGCTCGACGTCGTCGGGTTGTCGGGCAGCCTCATCCTGCTGGCCGTCAGCGGCGACCAGTTCGTCATCGCCCTCGCCCGGATCTCTCGTTCGCTCCGCATCCGGCCGACGGTCGCGGCCGCGCTGGTCGGCGGCTTCGGCACCAGCATCGCCGAGCTCATCGTCGCAGGTGTCGCGGCGTCGGGTTCGCCCAGTCTTGCGGCGGGAAGCCTCGTCGGATCGATCGCCGCCAACGTCTGTCTGGCGCTCGCCATCGCGGCGCTGATCACCCCGGTCAAGGTCGACTCTGCAACCGTCCGACGGGAAGCGCCGCTCAGCGTCATGTCCGTCGCGCTGTTCGCCGTCCTCGCGATCGGCGGTGTCACGGTGGTGAAGAGCGCCGTGATGCTCGTGGTGCTCGCCGTCGCGGTCGGGGCGTTGCTCGTCTTGGCACGGACCCACGAGAAGGGAGACACCCTCGGTTCCGATCTGGTCGAGTTCGCTTCGACGAATCCGCATCGCTCGCCGGTCGAGGCGGTCCGGGCCGTGGCCATGGTCGCCGTCATGCTCGGTGGGGCAGAGCTCATGGTGACGTCGGCCGAGGGGCTGGCGAAACACATCGGCATCTCGGACGGGTTTGCCGGGATCGCGTTGGTGGGGGTCGGCACCTCCGCGCCGCTCATCGCGGCATCGATCCAGGCCGCGCGGCGAGGTGAGCACGACCTCGTCGTCGGTAACGTGCTCGGTGGAAACCTGTTCATTGCGTTGGGCGGGGGAGCGGTGGTCGGGCTTCTGGCGCGCGGAGCAGAAGTACACGTGAACGGTGTCGCGCTCGCGCTGATGGTCGGTGTGGTGCTGGTGTCGTGGCTTGCGATGGCTCGGGGGAGCACCTTGGTGCGTGCGGAAGCGATCGTCCTCCTGCTTGCCTACGGTGCCACCCTTCCTTTCGTCAACCGTTGAGCGACCAAACGGCCGACCCGCTCTCACCAGTCCGCCTCGGATGCGCCGCGGGGAAGGGCGGGACCCCGGCGGCATCGCGCCACCGCGGTACTCGAATTGTCGGCACACGGAGTACTCAATTTTGGGTATGGACACCCCGCTCTATGCCGGTCACAATGCCGAGAGCAGGCGGAGGAGGCGGCATGGCGGGCAGGGTTGTTCGACGCGCAGTCGCGGCATTGGCCGTGGCTGTCGGAACCTTCGGTCTGATCGGGGTGGCGACGTCTGTCACGGCGGCGGCGGCCCCGAACCTGGGTGGCGGGCGCGCCGTGGTGCGTGTGCTGGCCACGAGCGCGTACGGCACCGTCCTCGTGACGGACTTCGGTCCGTACGCGAACGTTCCGCTCTTCGAGCTCTCGAGCGACACCAGGAGCTCGTTCGCGTGCACGCACCAGTTGGTCACAACCTATGAGGGCCAGATCACCTGCACCGGGCCCGAGAGCGCGTTCTTCGAGACAAAGTCGAACGTGGAGTGGCCGGCGTTCACGACGAACGGGGAGCCGGAGGCCGGGCCCGGTGTTCGGGGAGCGCTGCTCGGCACCGTCTACCGGCAGGGCATCGGTGACCAGGTCACCTACGCCGGCCACCCGCTCTACCTCTTCACACCACCCTCGACACCCTTTGTGCCCGGAGGCGAGGGGTTCTTCGAGTCGGTGCTCCCGCTCCCACCTTGGCACGGCATCTGGGACCTCGTCTCGGCGGCGTCCGGCAACCCGGCGACCGGCCCGGCCGTCATCGATACTGGCACCCTCCCCGACGGCACCGAGGTGGTGACGGCTGAGGAGTATCCCAACGTCATCAAGGGTGGTGTGGCGATCACCGCGTACGTCTTCGGACCGGGCCACAGAACCGGACCGACATGCACGGTGGGCTGCTCGACCGAATGGATCCCTGTGCTCACCCAGGGGATGCCTCAGGCCGAGAACGGAGTGTCGCAGGCCGCCCTGGGAGTCGTGTACACCCCCGAGGGGTGGCAGGTGACCTACGACGGCAGCCCACTTTGGCTGTACGCGTTCGAGGAGCCGGTGTTCACCGCGACAGGCCCGCAGACCACGGGAACCGTCGGCAACGGTGTCGGTGTGGTCGGCCCCGGTGGCGTCGCCAGGGTGATACCCGCCTAGAGGCACGAGACGCGAGCAGTGACACAGAGCGTCCGTATCACTCCCTCCACGATCACTCCCTCCACGAAGTACGCGGCCTTCGCGCTCTCCAGGAAGAAGAATGCTCCCAGCGCTCGTCGCCCGCCGTTCCTGAGCTCCTGACCTAGGCTCCCAACGGGCAGAGGTCGTCCGAGGAACTGCTCACGGTCAAGAGGAGGAAGACGGGTGATCTCGAGCGGTGACCTCGGACCCGTTCTGGTGATCGTGGTGCTGCTTCGCCGCACCCAAGGTTGAGGGTTCCGCGGTGCGCGCGCTCGTCCAACGGGTGACCTCGGCTTCGGTCCACATCGGGGAGGAGACCGCCGCCGCGATCGGTCACGGGTTGTGCGTCTTCGTCGGGGTGACCCACTCCGATGGGGCCGGAGAGGCCGAGAGGATGGCGGCAAGGCTCTGGAACCTCCGCATCTTTCAGGACGCCGAAGGGCTCACGAACCTCTCCGCAGCCGATCTCGGGCGCGAAGTGCTGGTGGTGAGCCAGTTCACGCTCTACGCCGACACCGTCAAAGGGAGGCGCCCGTCGTTCATCCACGCGGCGCCGCCCGAGCACGCCGAGCCGCTCATCGACGTCGTGGTCGCTGCATTGCGAGACTTGGGCGCGACGGTCGCCACGGGGCGGTTCCGGGCATCCATGCGTGTCGAGCTCGTGAACGACGGACCGTTCACCTTGCTCCTCGAAACCGGCGCCTGATGTCCGCCG
>JASHYA010000128.1 GCA_030043315.1 Acidimicrobiales bacterium | reverse complement strand
GGCGAGCGCCGGGAGTTGCACCCGGAGTTGGTCCCGCGCGACCCGGTGGCACCCCGGTAGCCTTCTTCGCGGGTCCCATGCCCATCGTCTCCGAACCCCTCGGCCGGGTGCTGGGGAACCGCTACCGGCTCGTGGCGGCCCTCGGGTCCGGCGCGTCCGCCCATGTCTTCCTGGCAGAGGACATGGTGTTGCAGCGGCGCGTGGCGGTGAAGGTCCTCCAGCCGACCCTCGCCCGGGACGAGACCTTCCTGCGCCGGTTCCGGGCCGAGGCGCGGTCGGTCGCCGCGCTGAACCACCCGCACGTGCTCCGGGTCTTCGACTGGGGCGAGGGAGAGGACGGTCCGTACCTCGTCGTCGAGTACCTGGAGGGCGGGAGCCTCTTCGACGTGCTCGCCAGAGGTCGCAGGCTCTCCGCCGGGCAGGCGGCCCGCGTCGGCGAGCAGGCCGCCGACGGCCTCGCCTACGCCCACGCGAGGGGGATCGTCCATCGCGACGTGAAGCCCGCCAACATCCTCTTCGACGAGGACGGCCGTGTCCGGGTGTCGGACTTCGGCGTGGCGCGCGCGCTGTCGACCACCTCCACGACCGACCCGGGCACGATGCTCGGCACCGCCCGCTACGTGTCACCCGAGCAGGCACAGGGGCTGCAGCTCGACGGCCGTTCCGACGTCTACTCGCTCGACCTCGTCCTCTACGAGGCGATGACCGGTTCGGTGCCGTTCTCCAGGGAGACGCCGCTCGCGACGCTCCAGGCCCGGGTCGGCGAGCACGTCCCCGCCGACCCCCGCCTCGGGCCCCTCGCGCCGGTGCTCGCCGAAGCGTGCGCTCCTGACGAAGAGGACCGCCCGGAGGCCGCGCAGCTCGCACAGCAGCTCGCAGCGCTCGCCGACAACCTCTCCTCGGGTGGACCGCTGCACCTGGTCCGCCGCGACCCGCTCGAGGACGAAGAGCTCGGCTCCAGAGAGATCGCGGACCTCACGGTCGATCTCGCGGTCGGCGACCCCACGCTGGCGGGGGGCGAGGCGACGGTGGCGGGGCTGGGGACGGTGGCCGGGATGGGGGCGGTCGCCAGCCTCATGCCTCCCGCCGGGCCGGGTGCGGGCTGGCGGGAGGCCGCTCCCGCCGGAGGGCTCGTCGGCACCGGTGAGCCCACCGCGACAATCAGGCTGCCCAACCGCGGGCCGCAGGGGGTCGCGGCGCGCCCGCAGTGGAGCGCCCCGCCGCCGCGGCCCGACCACCCGCGGCGTCGCTGGCCCTGGGTGGTCGCGTTGCTGGTCGTCGTGGCGGCCGTCCTCGCGGGAGGAGGGCTGTACGTGGTGAAGAGCAAGGTGCTCACGGCGAGCCGTCTCGTTCCCGAGGTGGAGGGTGAGACCGTGGCGAAGGCCACGCACTCGTTGCGCACCGAAGACTTTGTGGCGAAGGTCGACGCCGGGGTCACGTCCACCAAGGTGCCCGCCGGCGAGGTGGTCAGCCAGAGCCCCAAGAAGGGCGTCTCGCTCAAGGAGGGGAGCACGGTCCAGCTCGTGCCGTCGAGCGGCGAGCCGTCGGTGCGCGTGCCGACCCTCACCGGCAAGGGCTTCCACGCCGACTGCGCGATCGCGACCCAGCTGCTCGCCGAGGGGCACCTCAAGGCCAAGTGTCCCGCGCTGTTGGCCTACTCGAAGACGGTCCCGCAGGGGGACGTCATCAATTGGTCCTACCAGGCGCCAGGGGCACGTCCGAAGCTCTACCCGAAGAAAGCACCCTACGGCTCGACGATCCTCGTCGCGGTGTCCAGGGGTGTGCCTCCGATCAAGGTCCCGTCGCTCGCGGGCCAGAGCTACACACAGGCGACCAGGACCCTGACCGGGTACGGGCTCGTCGTGAAGGAGGTGCTCGTCTACTCGACAACGCTCGCGCCGGGTGTGGTGGTCTCGACGACACCGGGTACCGGGGTGACAGTCTTCCCCGGCTACACCGTGACCTTGGCGGTCTCGCAGGGCCCGCAGTACGGGGCGGTGCCCACAGTGATCGGTGACACAGTGGCGGCCGCGACATCGGCGATACGTGCCGCCGGCTACGCCGTCAGCGCCGTGTACGGGCCGGGGACAGGGGTGGTGTTCACGACGGACCCGCTCGCCGGCCAGAAGGAGAAGCTCGGCACCACGGTCGACCTCTACACGGAGAAGCCGCCCAAGACGAACGGGCCGAAGCCGAAGGCGGGGTCCGGCACAACCACGTCGACAACGACAGGGACACCGTTGACAACATCGACGATCACGTCCACACGGACAAGATCGACGGCGGCGACAGCCGGAGCGGGGGCTTCGAAGACCTCGACGACGACGGCCACGACCGGGGCGGCGACCTCGACGACGGCGACGACGACCGGCGCGGCGACCTCGACGACGACGCCGCCCACGACGACCCACGCGGGGACCGCGGGGACGACGGCGACCGGCCCGGCGAGCTCGGGGACGACGGTGCCAGGCTCGGGACCCGGGGGCGCCTGACGCACCGGCGCGCAATCGGCAATCGGGACATCGGAGCGGTATCCGCGCCGGTGTCACACCCGTGCGCGATGGTCGGACCGTGGCACGGTGGGCTGCGGGTCGCCGATGAAGATCGTCCACACGAGCGACTGGCACATCGGCCGTCGCTTTGAGCGCGAGTCGCTCGAGGACGATCAGCGGGCCTTCCTCACCTGGCTCGCCGGGCAGGTGGCGGAGCTCGGCGTCGACCTGGTGGTCGTCGCGGGTGACATCTACGACCGCTCGATGCCCGCGGAGGAGGCTGTCGCGCTGCTCGACGACGGGCTGGACGGCCTTCGGGCCGCGGGCGCGACCGTGGCGATGGTCCCGGGCAACCACGACAGCCCCCGCCGACTCGGGTTCGGCGCGCGCCGCCAGGCGCTCGGGGGCGTCCACGTCTTCGCCGACGACACCAAGCCCCCCGACCCCTGGTTGTTCGAGTCGGGGGGTGAAGCGGTGGCAGTCGTCTCCGTGCCCTTCCTCGACCCGCTGGTCGTACCGCCGCTGCCCGGTCCCGACGGCTCACCCCGGGCTCGGACCCACGGGCACGTCCTTGCCGACTTCCTCCACGCGGGGAGGGAGGCGCTCGCGCGTCTTCCCGCGGTCCCGTCTCTTGCGATCGCCCATGCCTTCGTCGCCGGCGGTGCGCCGTCGGACTCCGAGAAGCTGCTCGCGATCGGAGGATCCGACCTGGTGGAAGCCTCGGTCTTCGACGGTTTCGACTACGTTGCGCTCGGCCATCTCCATCGTCCTCAGCTCGTCGGCGGCGGGGGGCGCATCGCCTACTCCGGGTCGCCGCTCGCCTATTCGTTCAGCGAGTCGCACCCGAAAAGCGTCCGTCTCGTTGATGTGGCCGACGGCGAGGTGGCGAACGTCACGACCCTGGCGGTTCCGGTGGGAAGGCCCGTCGTCACGCTCGAGGGGACGCTCGAGTCGCTCCTCACCGATCCAGCCCACGACCGGTTCCTCGGTCACTGGGTCGCCGCACGGCTGACCGACCGCACCGCGCAGGTCCAGGCGCTCGAGCGGCTCCGCACCCGCTTCCCGCACGCCGTGAGCGTGCGGTACGCAGGACCGGCTGCGGTCGCGAGGGGTGTCACCCGCTGCGCCGACGGGTGGGCCGGCGACCCCGGCTCGCCACGGGTCGTCGAGGACACGGTGCTCGGCTTCCTCGAAGAGGTCGGGGGCCATCCGCCGGACGGATGGGCACGGGCGCTCGTCTCCGAGGCCGCCGCCGCTGCACTGTGCGACCTCGTGGAGGTCTCGGCCACGGGTGGGACATGAGGCCGGTCTCGCTCCGCTTCCAGGCGTTCGGCTCCTACGCTGGCGAGCTGCACGTCGACTTCGCTCGCCTCTCGAGACACGGGATCTTCGCGATCACCGGCCCGACCGGTGCGGGCAAGTCGACGATCTTCGACGCGCTCGTCTACGCGCTGTACGACGACCTCCCCGGCTTCCGGGTCGACGGCAACGTCCGCAGCCAGTACGCGGATCCCTCGACCCCGACGTGGGTCTCGCTCGACTTTCTGGTGCACGGCGAGCTGTGGCGGGTCGAGCGCCGGCCCACCCAGCTCATCCGCCGCGCCGGCGGCGGGACGCCCGTGGAGAAGAAGTCGACGGTCGTGCTCGGGCGGGTGGGGGAGGACGGGGAGCTGGTGGCGGGTACGGGTGTCACCAGGAAGAGCGACGTGAAAGTGCGGGTCGACGCGCTCGTCGGGCTGACCAAGGACCAGTTCGAGCAGGTCGTGCTGATCCCGCAGGGCCGCTTCGAAGAGGTGCTCAAGGCGGACACGCAGAAGCGCGCTCCGCTCCTTCGACGGCTTTTCCCCGTTGAGGTGTTCACCCGGCTGACCGAGAGCCTGAGGTCGATCGCCTCCGCCCGTCAGGCGGACTTCGAGGAAGCGGTGCGCGTGCGAGACGCGGTCGTGGAGCGCCTGCAGGGCGCGTACGACGCGGCCGTCGCGCACCTTCCCGACGTGGTGCGCGGCGAGCTCTTCGGTGTGGACGAGGGCGGGGACGAGAGTGAGGGCGCCGGCGGCCGTGCCGGTGGGGCTCCGATGTTCCAGGTGGACCTGCTCGATCGCCAGGTGGAGGTGCTCACCGAGGGGGTGCGACGTGTCGAGGTGCTCGTCGCAGCGCAGGCCTCCCGCGGGGAGACCGCCCGTGGGCAACTCGAGGATGCCCGCCGCGCCGCGGCGGCGTGGGACCGGTGGCAGGCCGACCTCGCCCTCTCAGCGTCGTTCGCAGCAGAGGAGGGTTGCGACGTCGTGGAGATGGCGGTGCTCGACCGAGCGCGCCGGCTCGCCGACCTCTGCGGCGCCCTGACGGAGTGGGGCGAGGCGACTCGTCAGCTGCGGGCGCTCCAGCCCCAATTGGCCGCCCTCGAGGAGGCGATCGGGTCTGCGTGGCCGGACGAGCTCGACGTCATCGCGTGGTCCGGCGCGCGTGCGGACGCCCACGAGGCGGGCCTTCTCGCCGAAAGGCTCGCCGCGGAGGCACGTCGGTTCAGCGGTGAGACCGGGCGGTTCGAGCAGCTCGTCGAGACGGGGCGCGCGCTGGGTGATCGGCGGAGCGCGTCGGAGGAGCGACGGATCGAGCTCGCCGAGCGCGCGTTGAAGCTCGATGCCGAGGAAGAGGCGGTCGCCCTCATGACGGAGGAGGTTCGGAGCTTGCGAGCCGAGTCCTCCACGCTCGGCACGCACGCCGCCATCGTGACCGTGATGGAGCGCGAGCATCAGATGGCGTCGCGACGGGCGGCTGCGGTCGCGGAGGCGGTACGGCTCGACGCCGAGCTCGCCGAGGCCGCGGCCGCCGCGGCACGCGCGGCGGAGCGGGCGGACGCAGTCCGCCTCTCGTGGCGTGACGGCCTCGCTGGACGTCTCGCACAGCTTCTGGAGGACGGGTCGCCGTGCCCGACGTGCGGAGCGCTCGAGCACCCAGTGCCGGCCGAGTACCACCGGGAAGGAGCAGACGATCGCGAGCTCGACGAGGCCGAGCGCGCACACGACGACGCGCTCCGGCTCCGGAGCCATATCGAGCAACGCGTCGCGGAGGCCCGCGGGGTCGTCGACGTGCTCGGTGAGACGCGACCCCTGGAGGAGGTGGAGGCCGACCTGACCGCGGTCCGGGGGGCACTCCTCGTGGCGCGCGACGCCTCGGAGCGACTGGTGGTTGTCGCAGCCGAGGAGGAACGGCGCCGGTTCGCGCTGCGCGAGGCGCGCGACCGGCTCGGCGCCGAGACTCGGTCGTTGGAGGTAGACGTGGCGCGCCTCGACGCGGAGGCGTCGTCGTATCAGCGTGCCGTCGAGGAGTTCGCTGTCGAGCACGGCCAGTTCGAGTCGCCCGCGCCGCGTGCGGATGCACGAGCGGCGCTCGCCGCCGACTTGCGGCAGCTCGC
>JASHYA010000127.1 GCA_030043315.1 Acidimicrobiales bacterium | reverse complement strand
CCGGCCCGCAGAACGGCCGGTGCAACCTCCCACCCCGGGCGCCACCACCGCCCGATGCTCCGGGCCGAAAACCGCGTGAGGAGGACCCCATGAAGCGGAGCGAGGACCGGATCCTGACGACCCACACCGGCAGCATGGTGCGGCCCGTTGGCCTGGTCGCGCCGGCGGGCACGGCCGGAGGGTTCTCCATGGCGGGCAGCCAGGGACGTTTCGCCCCCGACGAAGACGTGCTGCGCGATGCCGTCTTCCACGTGGTCGCCCAGCAGGTCGACAGCGGCCTCGACGTCGTGAACGACGGCGAGTACGGGAAGTCCAGTTGGTCGGCCTACGCGTTGGAACGGATCTCCGGCTTCGAGGTCCAGCCCGACCGCCTGCTCCCGCTCGTCTGGCTGGGACGGGACAGGGAGCGCTTCGAGGGCTTCTTCGCTGAGAGCGACATGGCCGCCACGGTCGCCCATGGAGCGCCTGCCGAGGTGTGCGTCGGGCCGATCACCTACGCCGACGAGG
Source organism: Acidimicrobiales bacterium (assembly GCA_030043315.1). Taxonomy (GTDB): domain Bacteria; phylum Actinomycetota; class Acidimicrobiia; order Acidimicrobiales; family RAAP-2; genus JAJYVT01. The sequence goes on along the minus strand of JASHYA010000127.1, from coordinate 4,938 downwards.
GCCCGGTGCGGCGCGACATCGCCAACCTGATCGCGGCAGGCCGAGCGGCCGGCGTCGAAGAACAGGGAAAGGAGCTCTTCCTCACGAGCGTCGCTCCGGGCAGCACCGCCTACCAGGGCATCGACGAGCACTACGGCGACGAGGAGGCGTACGTCTACGCGATCGCGGACGCGCTCGCGATCGAGTACCGGCTGGTCCACGAGTCCGGGTTGCTCCTCCAGGTCGACGACGCCGTGCTCACCAACATGTACGACCACCTGGTCCAGCAGGGCGAGCACGTCTGGAAGCGTTGGGCCCAGCTGCGCATCGAGGCGCTCAACCACGCGCTCCGGGGAATCCCGCCCGAGCGGGTCCGCTACCACGCCTGCTTCGGCAGCTGGCACGTTCCGCACGTTGCCGACGCCCCGCTTGCCGAGATCCTGCCGTTCATGTTGCAGGTGAACGCGGGCGCCTATTCGATCGAAGCGGCCAACCCGCGCCACGAGCACGAGTACCAGCTCTGGGAGGACGTCGTGCTGCCGGACGACAAGGTCCTCCTGCCCGGCGTCGTCACCCACCACACCACCACGGTCGAGCACCCCGAGCTGGTGGCGTTGCGCATCGAGCGCTTCGCCGAGCTGCTCGGCCGGGAGCGGGTGATCGCCAGTAGCGACTGTGGGTTCGCACAGTCGAGCCGGATCCAGCGGGTTCACCCCGAGGTGATGTGGGCCAAGTACCGCTCGCTCGTCGACGGCGCGGCGATCGCCTCCTCGCGTCTGTGGCGATGAGCTGACACTGAACAGCGCGAGCACGGTGGGTCGGGAAGGGTGCCCCGGATTCTTCAGGGTGACTCGAGGAACGGTTCGACATCGGTGTGCCGAAAGTCGTTTCCCTTGAACAAGAGGGGCTCGCCGGTCGTGCGGGCGAGCGCGTACGCGAAGCAGTCCCCGAAGTTCAGGCGAGCAGGGTGCCCGCTGCCCTTTCCGTAGTCACGGTACGCGCGCCGCGCGACGATCACCTGTTCCAGGGTGACCGGTTCCACCGAGGCGTCGATCTCCTCCAGGAGCGCCTCGAAGCGCGCGCTGAGCACAGGGTCGCCGTTCATGTCCACGACGACCGCGGATTCCAGGTACGTGGCCGCAGAGAGCTTCGGGTCGGTCGCCCGTGCGAGCGCGTCCTCGAAACGACCCGCGTCTGCTTCTCCTCGCAGGACCGCCAGGATGGCCGAGGTGTCGACGATCAACGGGGAAGTCCCCGGTCGTCGTAGAGCAGGTCACCGTGTTCAAGGTCGCGGTTCTCCGCCTTCCAGCGTCGTGCCGCGTCCTCGGCGATCGCGCGGATCCGCTGGCCGCGTCGGTCCGTTTCGTCGGCCGTGCGCCGTTGCACGCGGTCGAGCCGCTCCCGGAGGGCCACGGTGACCGCGCCGGTCAACGTCTCGCCGGTCACCCCCGCCAGCTCCCGTGCCAGGCGCTCCGCCTCGCTGCTCTTGATGTTCAGGCTCATTGGTGGAATTCTACCAGTGGAAGGGTAGAACGTCCTCCAGTGCGGCTCAGCCGCCCGACGCGGCGGCCACCACCTCCACCCGTGCGCCCTCGGGGACGACGACCTCGTCCCACGCCGAGCGGGGAACGACCTCCCGGTCCAGCGCGACCGCGATCCCCGGCGCGCCACCCGCAAGCTCGTGCACGAGCGCTGCGACCGTCGTGCCCGACGGCACGAGCCGCCGCTCGCCGTTGACCGTCACCGGGACCGTCTCCTGGCTCAAGGCTCGCTCCCAGCCCGTGCCGCTGGAAGGTGGCGGTCCGCCGGGAACGCGTCGAGCGGCGGCGGGACCGTGCCGGTGGCGAGGTACGCGGCGAGCGACTCCGCGGTGAGGGGGGTAAGGAGGAAACCGTTGCGGTAGTGGCCGGTCGCGACGGCGAGACGCGGCACCGCGGTCGGCCCGACGAAGGGCGCGTTGTCGGGTGACCCGGGTCGCAGCCCTGCGATGCACTCCACGAGCTCCCACTCGTCGAGCGCGGGGACCAAGAGGCGCGCGTCGTCGAGCAGGGAGTGGACCGCTCCCGCTTGCACCGTCGTGTCGTACCCGCGCTCTTCGGACGTCGCGCCGACGACGACCGACCCGTCGGCGCGCGGGACGAGGTAGCAGTGTCGCCCGTGGACGAGCCCGCGCACCGGGTGGGGGAACGCCGCCTCCCGTGCGCCGGCGTGGAGCCGCACCACGTGCCCTTTCACCGGACGCACCGGCGGCACGACGCCCTCGGGGAGGCCGCCGACCCGCGGCGTGTCGACGCCCGCAGCGAGGACCACGCTGCCCGCGAGGAAGATCTCGCCGCCGTCGGTGACGACGCCTGCAGCGGAACCCGCGTGGTCGAGGCTCACCGAGACGACCCGGTCACGGTTCAGCTCGACACCCGCACGGACGCAGCCGTCGATGAGGGCGAGGAGGAACGCACGATTGTCGACCTGGTGGTCCCCTGGCATCATCGCCCCGCCGCGCACGGAGGGGGAGAGGGCGGGGACGAGCGCCCGGCACTCGCTCGGGGTGAGCCGGGAGGCGTCGAGCCCGAGCCGGTGGTGGAACTCGAGGATCTGGTCGATCTCGGCGCGGTCGGAGGCGTCCAGCGCGACCGCGACCGATCCGCACGCGCGGAACCCGGTGTCCCATCCCGTCGCCGCCTCCAGCCGGGACGCGAAGCCGGGCCACCGGGCGGCGGCCGCGGCGAACAGGTGCGCGAGCTCGTCCTCGCCGAAGCTGACCTCGGTGACCGGAGCGAGCATCCCCGCGGCGACCCACGCGGCGCCGCGCCCGGGAGCCGGGTCGACGACGCGGACCGACAACCCGCGTTGCGCAGCCTCCCACGCTCCCGCGAGGCCGATGACCCCTCCGCCAGCGAAGACGACGTCGGTCGTACGTGCCACGCGCTCGATCCTACGGTGCGGGCACCGGCCGGCCTCGGATCGGTGTCGGATCGGCGCCCGGGCACGGCCACCTCCGTGAAGCGGCCGACCACCAGGTCGGTCGGCCCGATCCGGTTGACGCAGGGGCCACGCCCTACATTTTGTAAAATCTAGTACCCTATCGGTTACAAAAGGGGCGATTCTGTTGGAGCTCGCCGGGACCGAGGTGGCCATCGTCTGGCGGGGCCGGCGCGTCCACGCATTCGTGCCCCAGCTGCTCGCCGAGCGCGACCTCTCACTCGATGCGAAGACCGCCGCTCGCTGCGGCGCCGCCGAAGTCAGCGTCTCGATGGGTTCCGAAGCCCTGGGTGACGACGACGCGCCCCTCGCCAGGATGCTCCTCCGCGCCGAGGGCATCGCCTCGAGCTTCATCGAGGGGGTCACCGCCCCGGTCGCCGACGTCGTGCTCGCCGAGCACGACGGGGCTGCCCAGACCCCGGCCGCCTGGGTCGCCGCCAACCTGGCCGCTGCCGACGAGGCCATCGTCCACGCGTCAGGTACCGCCCCGCTCTCCGTCGCCGAGTTGTGCCGTTGGCACGCGGCGCTGATGGCCGGCAGCCCCACGCCGGCGCACGACGTCGGGTGTGTCCGGGAGGAGCAGGGTTGGATCGGCGGCGCCACGCCGTTCGAGGCACATCTCGTGACGCCTCCGGCGACAACGCTCGACGGGCTCCTCGCCGACCTGCTCGCGTTCGTGAACCGCGTCGACGTCGACCCGGTCGCCGCGGCGGCGATCGCGCACGCGCAGTTCGAGGTCATCCACCCGTTCGCCGACGGGAACGGCCGCATCGGCCGGGTCCTCGTTTCCTGGCTGCTCACCAGGCAGCTCCGCCTGCGCACGCCGCCTCCGGTCAGCGTCCGGCTCGCGGCCGACGTCGGGGGGTACACCGCCGGGCTCACCCAGTACCGTTTCGGCCGCACCAACCCCTGGATCGCGTGGTTCGCCGACGCCGCCTCGGGCGCCGGCCGCGCGCAGCAGCAACTGGTCGGCGACGTCGAGCGGGTCCGCGCCGGCTGGGAAGCGAAGCTTGCTGTCTGCGGGAAGGTCCGCGGCCTGCGTTCCGACGCCGGTGCCCGACTGGTCCTGAGCCTCCTCCCGCGTCACCTCGTGCTCACCGCGCCGTTCGTGGCCGGCGCGCTCGGACTGAGCCGCCAGGCTGCAGGCGTCGCCCTTCGGACGCTCGCCGATGCCGGTGTCCTCACGCCCTGCCGCGCGCCCCACCCTGCGGCCGCGAGGCCCGGGCCGGGGCGGCCGCCGCAGCTCTACGTGAGTGAGGAGCTGCTCGGACTGGCCGGCTCCGGACCGTTGCGTCGCTGATCCAGCCGGGGCTGGTCCACAGCTCGGTCTAGAATGGTTTGAGCTCCAGGGCCAACGTCGTCCCCGAGCGAATGCCCCCTGTTCGACCGGTGCCGCCGAGATGCGGCCCCCGAGCCCAGCGAAGGACGACGACCTCGTGGACCCACTGACGGCTTCCGCCGCCAGCTCCTGTGCACCGCTAGCCCTTCCGGCGCCTTCCGCGTCGCGCACGCCGCGCACGCCGCGCACGCCGCGCGGCGGCCTCTACGACGCGCGCTTCGAGCACGACGCGTGCGGCATCGGCATGGTCGCCCGCCTCTCGGGGGAGCGCGACCACGACATCGTGGAGAAGGGGCTCACCGTGCTCGAGCGGCTCGCGCACCGGGGCGCGACGGGAGCCGAAGAGGACTCGGGCGACGGGTCGGGGATCCTCGTCCAGGTTCCCCACGACTTCTTGCGGCGCGTCGCGGCAGAGGCCGGCGTGGTGCTGCCGGCTCGAGGAACGTACGCGGTCGGTTGTGTGTTCCTCCCGACCGAGGAGGACGACGCCGACAAGGCGCGCGCGCAGTTCGGAGCGATCGCGGACGAAGAGGGCATGGCGGTCCTCTGGTGGCGGTCCATCCCCACCGACCCCTCGTGTCTCGGGGAGGGGTCGCGGCGCGCGATGCCCCGCATCGAACAGGTCGTCGTCGTGCCCAAGC
>JASHYA010000126.1 GCA_030043315.1 Acidimicrobiales bacterium | reverse complement strand
AGGGTCTCGGTCGACGGCATCATCCCGCTCGCCCCCTCCCTCGACCATCCGGGTCCGATGGCACGCACCGTCGCCGACGCCGCAGCGCTGCTGTCGGTGATGGCGACGGTGCCGGCGACCTCCGCGTTGATGCCCCCACCGGCCCCGCTCGGTCCGCTGCCGCTCTGCGCAGCCGACGGTGGCCGGCCGTTGGAAGGCCGCCGGGTCGCGCTCGGCGAGCCGCATCCGGACTACCCGTGGGAGGCGGCGGTGGTCGACGGCTTCGACGCCGCGCGCGACGCCCTGGTCGCGCTCGGCGCGCGAGTCGTCGCCGCTGCGCCGCAATGGTCCGTCGACTGGGACGACCTGACCGCGGTGCTGTTCACCGAGATGTGGTGCTACCACTCCCGCTTCGCGGCGCGGCGTGACCGTTACCGGCCGGCGATCGCGGAGCTGGTGGAGGCGGCGGCAGCCTTCACCGACGCCGGGGCGTACTTCCCTGCGCAGCAGCGGCGTTCCCGGGCGACGGCAGCCTGGGAGGGATGGTTCGCAGCCAACGACGTCGACCTCCTCCTCGAGCCGACGCTCGCGGTCCTCCCCCCGTCGCGGGGCGAGGGGTACGCCCGGGGGCACGCCGGCGGTGCCGGCGACCCGCTCATCGCGCTCACCGCGCAGTGGGACATGACGGGGATGCCGGTCGTGTCGCTCCCGGTCACCTGGAACGTCGGGGTCTCCCTCGTCGTCCCCCGCGGCAAGGAGGCGGTGGCGGTACAGGCCGGGATCGACCTGCAGGAGCGGGGCCTCGGGCTACCGGACTGGCCGAACTCACGCAAGGGAGCGGGCTGGCTCACGGAAGTCAGTCGGCTTCCGTCACCGGGGGTCGACCACGACCAGGACACGGAGGTCATCGACGCTCTCCGCGAGGAGTCCGGCGACGCATGGCCGGCCGCGAACTCATGAGCACGGTGCTCTCGTGCGGAGATGGCGCCGTGGCTCACCAGGACCCGCGGTGCTCGGGGACGCGGGTGATGACGGGCATGAAGAGCACGAGCAGGATTGCGAACCCGACGTACACGACGGCCTGCACATGGCCGGGATCGGCCGCGTGGGCGAGGATCGCGGTCGTGACCGAGACCGCCAGGATCGACCCCATCTGCCGACCGGTCGAGCGCAGCGCGGCGAGGGACGACGCTTCCTTGGGGGCCAGCTGGAGCCCGGCGTTGCGGCTCGCGGGATCCGAGAAGCCTGTTCCGATGCCGATCACGCACGTGGCGGCCGCGAGCCACGCGTAGGGTGAGACCGCAGAGGGGCGGAACGCGAGCGCGGCGATCCCCAGGGCCATGACGATCGAGCCGAGGTAGAGCGGGAGTCGATACCCCGTGCGACGGATCGCCAAGACGGCGGCCGACGACGTCACGACGACCGCCGCTCCTTCGGCAACCAGCAGCGTCCCCGACCCGAGCGGGCCGACGTGGTAGCGGTTGATCGCGTAGAGCGGGATGAGCGCGATGATGCCGGTCGTCGCCCCTCCGAACACGAGGTTCACGACGTTCACGGCGGCAAAGCCCCTTCCGGCGATCAGACGTGGGGCGATGAAGGGATCCGCGGCCCGGCGGATGTGGCGCGCGAACTGCACCAGTGCCGCGACGCCGACGACGACCGGGACGACGAACAGCGGCGACCAGGCCCGGGCACCAGCCTCGCCGAGCTCGCTGATCCCCGTCATCAGCGTGAAGACGCCGACGCCGAGCAGGACCATGCCACCCATGTCCAACGGGCGACGCTCGCCGGCGTCGCGCCCAGCGTCGCGCGGGACGTACCTCAAGCAGAGCAGCACCAGCACGATGCCGATGGGAACGTTCACGAAGAAGATGCCCCGCCACGTCCAGTAGGTCACGAACAGGCCGCCGAAGATCGGGTCGATCATCCAACCGATCGAAAAGATGCTGCCGAACAAGCCGACGGCCTTGTCACGGGCCGAACCGAAGCTCTCCACGATGATGGCGGTCGCAGACGGGGTGAAGCCCGCGCCGCCGGCCGCCTGGAGGGCGCGCAGGCCGATGAGCAGGTAGATGTTGGTCGCCAGGCCGCAGCACAGCGAGGCCGTGGCGAAGAGGACCACCGAGAAGAGGAAGTAGCGCCGCCTGCCGTACCGGACGGAGAGCTTCCCCGCCAACGAGAGCACGAGGACCATCCCGACCGAGTACGCCGTGATCGTCCAGCCGGTCCAGTTGATCGAGGCGTGAAGCCCCCTTCCGATCGCGTGCAGGGCCGTCGCGACGATCGTCCCGTCCAGTGAGCTCATCAGCAACGCCATCCCGACGACGACGAGGATGAGGACGCGCCGTGGCGGACGCTCCTGGTGGGCCGCCGTTTGCGCCGCGGTCGTCGGGCCGCGCCGGACTCCGGAGAGAGGGTCGGCGGCCATCTCCGGGACTCTACCGAAGCGGGCTCTGGGGCCCGCCGACTAGAAGTTCCCGGTGTTCCCGACGACCCCCGATGCGCACGCCCGCGGGTCGTAGGAGGTGAGCCCGTTCTGGGCAGGCGTGGTGGGCGTGAACCCTGTCACCGCGGCCGGTTGGCTCGGTGCGGCGGCTGCGGTCGTCGGCGTGGTGGAGGTACTGGTGGTGGGGGTGGTGGACGGGTGCGTGGTGGTCGGGTGCGCCGGCGCCGACTGGCCGGGGAGAGCCGCGTCGACCGAGAAGTCCGTCCCGGTCGTGACGGTCACCTCCGCCCCGTCGGCGGTCTTCCCGTAGTCGAGGATGACCTGGCCCGAGAGGGAGTCGGCGACGAGCTGCGCCGCCGCGACGTCGGCCGGGGTCTGGTGCGCGTAGGTCACCGTCGTCTCCCGGTAGCTCCCGACGGATGTGGTGTCGCCGACGCCGAGCGTGTGGAAGCCGAGCTTGTTCAGCGCGGTCGAGGTCGTTGTCGCCTGACCTGTCGCGCCCGTGCCGTTGAGGACCGAGACGGTCACTGTCGCCGCGGCGGGCAGCGGCTTGCCGGTCATGGTGTTGTCGCCGTCGGAGAGGCCGAGGAAGGTGTCGACCGCCGAGTGGTCGGCCGGCTCGGCGGGGAACTCGACGTCGCCCATCGACTCACCTTGGTAGACGTATGTGCCGAAGGTGTCGACGTCGACGGGGAGGGTGGTGGCCGGCGCCTTGTCGATGTTGACCGAGTGGAACGTGCGCACGAGGTCGACCATGTCGGTCAGGGAGAAGCCCTTGTCCACGGTGAGGTGCGGCGCCAACGAGCTCATGAGCGAGAAGTCGGTCGCCGGGTTGCCGAGGCCGCGCTTTGCGACCTTGGTCGCAAGGACCCTCAGGAACTCGTGGTCGCGCACGATACGGGCGAGGTCGCTCTCGGCCTCCTGCGGCCATGTGTAGGGATATGTCTTCGGGTAGCCACTGACCCAGTACTGGAGGTGCCGGGCACGGACGACCTGCAGCGCCTGTACGCCGTTCAGGTGGTGGCAGCCGGTCGACAGCACGTGCAGGCCGGAGTACCGGTCGAAGAGCTCGTCGGGGAATGTCATTGTGATCCCGCCGAGGTCTGTGACCACGGCCGCGAAGCTGTCGAATGTGAGCTCGACGTAGTGCTGGATCGGGATGCCGAAGTCCTCCTCGACGGCCGCGACGAGCTGCGTGGGGCCCTCGGCCAGCGCGGCGTCGATCTTGTAGGCGCCTGTTGTCGAGCGGGCGTTCGGGATGAACAGGTCCCGCGGGAGCGAGAGGATCGACACGGAGCCCGAGGACGCGTCCAGGTGCAGGACCATCACGACGTCGCTGTTGACCCCGGTGACCCCCTCTGTGCACAGGCCGTACGCAGCTGTCTGCTTCTTCAGCCCGCAACGGGTCGTCGAGCCGACCATGAGGATGTTCTCGGTGTTGGCGAGCTTGCCGGTCGTCTGGCCCGGGGTGAGCCCCTTCACTGTGATCCGGTGGACCTCGTGGTTCAGGTACCAGGCGTAGCCGGCGGCGGCGCCCACCAGGAGGACGATGACGGCGAGGGAGATGATCAGCGTCCGCTTCAGCCAGCGGCGCTTTCGGCGCGTCGGGGCCGGCGCTGCGGAGCCTCCTCCCCCTCCCCCGTCGCCGGTGGAGCCGGAACCGCCGTCGGTCGAGCCGGAACCGCCGCCGGCGACGCCCGAACCGCCGTCAGAGCCGGCAGCATGGGCACCGACTGCCGCGGTGGCGGCGGCATCCTCGGTGGACGGGCCGCGGCCGCGGCGGGCGTGCGCGGGACCGTGACGACGGCCGCGACGCGTGGTCGGGTCGTCGTCGATCGTGCGGCCGAGGGCGCGGAGCCCCTCCTCGTTCGGGGCGGAGCCCGTCATCCACGTAAGGGTATGCCCTGATCCTTACGTTTCGATGGCACCGGAGTGATTTCCCTCCCCGATCCGCGCATCGTCGAAGGATGCAGGTGCGCCGACGGATCCCTCAACGCAGCGCCACCTGTCCGGGGACGATCGGTGCCGGCAACGCGCTGTTCCCCATCAACCACCGGTCGACGGCTGCGGCCGCGGACCGGCCCTCTGCGATCGCCCACACGACGAGGCTCTGCCCCCGGGCGGCGTCGCCGCACGCGAAGACCCCTTCGACGTTCGTCGACCAGTCGGAGCCGACGGCGACGCTCCCCCGGGCGTCGAGCTCGAGGCCGAGCTCTGCGACGGCACCACGGCGCTCGGTGCCCACAAACCCCATCGCCAGGAGGACGAGGTCGCAGCGGAGCTCGAACTCCCCACCCGGCACCGGCT
>JASHYA010000125.1 GCA_030043315.1 Acidimicrobiales bacterium | reverse complement strand
GCCGAGGCAGCGGCCGGGCGCGCGCAGCACCCGGACCGCGGCGGCGTCCGCCACCCCGGCCCGGCGCGCGGCGAGGAGCCCGTCGACCACGTCCGGGAGGAGGAGCTCCGTCCGCCCGTCCGACCCCGCGGCCGCCTCCCGGAGGGCGGCGAGCACCTCCGCACCGAACCCCCAGAGGTTCACGGACACGAGCTGGTCGGGGTCGAGCTCCTTGGGCTCGCGCCCGTCGTCGGACACGACCGCCCCGTCCGGCATCGACGTGACGAGGCGCCGCTCGTCCACGGCCACGAGCATCCCCTCGCCGTCGACGCGGCAGAGGCCCCGGGTGACGGGTGCGTCACCCAGCAGGGAGTCGCGCAGCCGGTAGCAGACGGCCCCGTTGTGCTGGCGACCGCGCAGGTGCGAGGCGAGCAGCGCGAGGCCGTCTTCCCCGGGGAGGTCGTCGGCGTTGGCCACGCCGAACCACGCGTGGCCCTCGAGAAGGTGCGCCGCGGCCAGGACCGCGTCGACCGTGCCGCGTGGGGCCTCCTGGAGGGCGAGCTCGACCGGCACCTCGCGGGGCCACGTGCGCGCGACGTGGTAACGGATGGCGGGCCCCGTCTCCGGACCGATCACGAGGACCAGCCGCTCGAAACCCGCGGCCAGCGCGTCGCTCGCCAGGACGTCGAGGATCGCTTCACCCTCAAGGCCGACCGGGGCCAGCGGCTTCACGCCGCCGTAGCGGGTCGCGCGGCCGGCCGCCAGCACCACGAGCGTGACGTCTCGACGGTCTCCGTCGTACGCCGCTGCGCTCATCCCCCCCAGCGTAGGACCGCGCTCGCCCAGGTCATCCCCCCGCCGAAGCCGGCGAGCAGCAGGTGGTCGCCGGACGAGACCCTGCCGTCGCGCAGGGCGTCGTCGAGCGCGAGCGGGATGGACGCCGAGGAGGTGTTGCCGTACCGGTCGATCACCACCGCGGTGCGCTCCTCGGGGATGCCGAGCCGTTGGCACGCGGCCTGGATGATCCGGAGGTTCGCCTGGTGCGGCACGAAGAGGTCGACGTCATCGGTGGTCAGCCCCGCGTCCGTGAGCGCGCGCTCTGCGGACTCGACGACCACCCGCACCGCCTTGCGGAAGACCTCCTTGCCGTCCATGAAGATGTACCCGCCGTGGTCGCACTTGATCAGGTGGCGCAGCGTGCCGTCGGCACCGAAGTTCCAGCTGAGGAGGTCCCCCGGCCCGTCCACGGGCTCGACCACCACGGCGCCCGCGCCGTCACCGACGAGCACCGCCATCGTCCGGTCGTCCCAGTCGGTGATGCGGCTCAGGGCGTCCGCGCCGACGACGAGCACCCGACCCGACCCGATCGCGACCAGGCCGGCGGCAGCGACCAGGCCGTAGACGAACCCCGAGCACGCGGCGTTCAGGTCGAACGCGCCGCCGGGAACGCCGATACCCGCCTGGACCGTTCCGGAGGTGCCGGGCACGAGGGCGTCGGGCGTGGTCGTCGCGAGCAGCAGGACGTCGATGTCGGCAGGCTCGAGACCGGCGTCCTCGATCGCCCGCTTCCCCGCCTCGATCGCCATCTGCGACGTGACCCCGCCCACGCGGCGTTCCCTGATGCCGGTGCGCTCGGCGATCCACGCGTCACTCGTGTCGAGCGTCGCCGACAGGTCGTCGTTCGTGACGACCTTGTCGGGCACGGAGATGCCGCACCCCCGGACCGTGATGCCGCGCACGGTCACCTGGTCCCGGCCGCGACCGCGTGCATCCCGACGTAGGCGGTGTCGCCCTCGATCACCCCACCGGTGTTGACCGCGAGACCCAACCGGGCCCCGGGCACCTGGCGGTGCCCTCCACGGCCGCGCAGCTGCACCGCCAGCTCCACGAGCTGGGCCAGGCCCGTCGCGCCGAGCGGGTGCCCCCTCCCGACGAGCCCCCCGCTCGGGTTCACGGTGAGCCCCCGTCCGCCGATCGTGGTGTCCCCCGCGAGGGTCGCCGGTCCGGCCTCGCCGATGCCGAAGAGCCCGAGCGCCTCGAGCGCGTAGATCTCCTCGGGGCTGGTCGCATCGTGGATCTCGGTGAGGTCGAAGTCGCCCGGCCCCAAGCCGCTGTCCTCCCACATGGCTGCCGCAGTATCGCCGAGCCGGTCGTGGTAGTCCATCTCGCCGTTCCCCGAGCGTGCCACCGAGGCGATGATACGTGGCGCGCCCCGCGGCGCCTGAGGCGTGGGGCCGAGAACGAGCGCGGCAGCCCCGTCCGTGAACGAGCTGCACATGAGCCGCGTGAGGACGCCCGACACCTGGGGCGAGGTGAGCACCTCGTCGATCGTCACCGCCTCTTGGACCTGCGCCATCGGGTTCCAGCTCGCGTGGAGGCGCGCCTTCACCGCCGCCGCGGCGAACTGCTCCACGGTGGCGCCGTGGTCGTCCATGCACTCGCGGGCCCACCGGTCGTTCAGCGCCATGAGGACGCTCCCGGCGGGATTCTGCTCGGCGAGGAACCGGGCGTGCATGTCGGCGCGGTAGTCCGCGGCCAACCCGTCCTCGATGCCGGCCATCGTCGCCGCGCGGTCGCCCGTCCACATCTTCTCGACCCCGAGCACGAGGACGGCTCCGGCGCCGGCGCGTACGGCCAGCGTGGCCAGGTGGACGCCCGACGCGCCGCCCGCGCACGAATTCTCGACGTTGACCACCGGGACGTTCCCGAGGCGTGCCTTGCGCAGCCACGACTGCGCGCGGATGCAGCCCTGGTCGCAGAGGCGCCCGCCCAGCGCGTTGGAGGCCACGACGAGGGCGAGCTGGTCCGCCTCGATCCCCGCGTCGAAGAGCGCCTCGTGGACCGCGTGGTGCGCCATCGCCTCGGGGGACAGGTCGCGCCGGCTCATGTCGGTCATCCCCGTGCCGAGGATCGCGACGGGCTCCGATCGGCCGCTCATGCCCCGACCCCGGCGACGTCTCTGGCGCCCAGGAGGGCCGGTCCGTCCGGCGTGCCGAGCCGGTCGTAGGCGGCGGCGAGCGCCCGGAACTGGTCCAGCGCGTCGTCGGCGGCCACGAGCACGGCCACGTGGGCGGCACCTGCCTCGACGTAGCGCGCCGCCGCCTCGGCGCAGTACCCGGCGGGGCCCGCCACGAGGTGGCGGGCGAACGCCCTCGCCGGGATGCCGTAGAGGGCGGCCAGCCACTCGGTGCCCGCCGCCCTGGCCCGCGCCACGTCGGGACCGACCGCGGCGACCATCACGACCGAGGCCGGTACGGCGTCGGCGCCCCGCCCGGCCTCGAGGGCGGTCGTGCGGAGCCGCCCGAGGGCGGCGGCGAACTCCTCGTGACCGATGAACAGGGGCACCCACCCGTCTCCCACCGTGGCCGCCCGACGCAGGGCCGCCGGGCTGGACCCGCCGACCCAGATCGGGACCGTCGGGGCCGGCTCGAGCCGGTAGTCACCGGGCCCCCCGGCGGTGGCCCAGGCGGCACGGAGCGCGGCGAGCCCCGCGTCGAGGCGCTGTCCCCTCGTGTGGAAGGAGACGTCGGCCAGGTCGTACTCGCCGGGGTGGCTACCGGCGCCCACGCCCAGCACGAAGCGGCCGCCGCTCAGCACCTGCAGGGCGGCGGCCTCCTTGGCCACTGCGGCCGGCGCGCGCAAGGGGAGCTGGAGGACGCACGTCCCCACGGTTGCGACCCGGGTGGCCGCGGCCGCCACCGCGAGCGTCGTCAGGCACTCACCTGCCGGGCGCCCCCAGAAGAGGTGGTCGGTGGCCCACACCCCCGCCGCGCCGACGTCCTCGGCGGACGAGGCGAGCGAGGTGACCCAAGCGGTACTACCGAAGGGGTGACGAAAGGTCGTACCCGAGGTAGGACCGTTCTCCCGCGGCGAGACGAGCGGTGGCATCGGGGGGAGAAGAAAGCCAAGCCGGCCCGTGGCCATGGGGGACGTGACCGGGGGCATCCGAGCATCCTATCCAAACGACGCTGGTCACGCACGTCTCGGCCTTCTTACTACCTATGGTACTACTCATCGGGCGGGCCGAGACCACCCGAGGTATTACCAATCGCACCGTCCCGACGGCCGCCGCTCGGCGAGGTGGGGACCTCGCCGGTGCCGATCTTCGCGACCGCCAGGGTGCACCGGGACCGGCAGATCTCCCGGCCGGCCTCGTCGGTGAGGGAGATCTCCCAGACCTGCACCGAGCGGCCGGTACGCACCGGCGTGGCGACCGTCGTCAGCACGCCCTCGCGCATCGGCCGGAGATGGCTCGCGTTCAGCTCGATCCCCACGACGACCTGCCCGGGTGGCGCCGCCAGCGCGGCGCCGAAGCTCGCCGCGGTCTCGGCGAGCAGCGCGGACACTCCTCCGTGCAGGATCCCGTGGGGTTGGTGGAGACGTTCGTCCACCACGACCCGGAGCTCCACCCGATCGGGTCCGGCCGCCACGGTCTCGACGCCGAGCAACCGCAGGACGCCGCGCCGTGCCGCCGTCGCGATGTCCACGTTGACGTCACCAACGGGTGACGAACGGCGTTCCTCGGGCACCGGCGAAGACTATCGGTGCGAGCACGGCGGCCAATTCCCGCGACGCTACGATCCCGCGATGGCCCCGCCCTCCTCCTCCGGCGTCGTCGACCTGCGCAGCGACACCGTCACTCGTCCGACCGCCGAGATGCGCAGGGCGATGGCCGAAGCCGAAGTCGGCGACGACGGGTTCGGGGAGGATCCGACCGTCGCCGAGCTCGAGGCCCTCTACGCGGCCCGGGTCGGCAAGGAGGCCGCCGTGTTCGTGCCCTCCGGCACCATGGCGAACCAGATCGCCGTGAGGGTGCTCGCGCGCGCCGGCACCGCGGTCGTCGCCGGCCACAAGGAGCACGTCGTCGCCTTCGAGGCGGGCGCGGCGGCGCGCAACTCGGCCGTGCAGTTCCACCTCGTCCCCGACGCCGACGGGGTCATCCAGCCGTCGGACGTCGCGTACGCGCTCTCCCTGGCCGCGTACCACCAGCCGGAGGTGTCGCTCGTCTGCATCGAGAACACCCACATGGTTTCGGGTGGCATTCCGTGGACGCTCGAACAGCTCGACGCGCTGCGCGCGGCGACTGACGGCGTGAACGTCCACATGGACGGGGCGAGGCTCTTCAACGCCGAGGTCGCGACGGGCACGCCCGCCGCGTCCATGGCCTCGCGGGTGACGACCGTCATGACCTGTCTCTCCAAGGGGCTCTGCGCGCCCGTCGGCTCACTGCTCGCCGGGCCGACCGCGGTCATCGACGCCGGTCGGATCGAGCGGAAGCGGTTCGGCGGCGGGATGCGCCAGGCGGGGATCGTCGCGGCCGCCGGGATCGTCGCGTTGCGCACGATGGTGGACCGGCTCGCCGAGGACCACGCGCGCGCCCGGCGTCTCGCCGAGGCGGTGGCCGACCGCTGGCCCGACGGGGGAGCGGACCCGGCGCGCACGGCCACGAACATCGTGGTCTTCTCGCACCCCGACGCTGCAGCGGTGGTGGCGCACCTCGCCGGGCACGGCGTGCTCGCGGACACGGTCGACCCCGGCGTGGTCCGGCTCGTCACCCACCACGACGTCGGGGACGAAGAGATCGAGCGGGCGGTCGTCGCGATCGCAAAGGCCCCTTGACCCACACCCGCGTGGCACACCGCGGGTGACAGCGTGTGGATCAGTACCGGTAGGTGTCCGGCTTGTAGGGACCGTCGACGGGGACGCCGATGTACGCCGCCTGCTCGGCGGTCAGCTCGCTGAGGCGGACCCCCAGGGCGTCGAGGTGCAGGCGCGCCACCTTCTCGTCGAGATGCTTGGGGAGGACGTAGACCTGCGTGGCGTACGCCTCGGCCCTCGTGTACAGCTCCAGTTGGGCGATGGTCTGGTTCGTGAAGGAACACGACATCACGAAGCTCGGGTGGCCCGTCGCGTTCCCCAGGTTCAGCAGCCGGCCCTCGGAGAGGACGATGACCGCGTGGCCGTCGGGGAAGACCCATTTGTCGACCTGCGGCTTGATCGCGACCTTCGTGGCACCCGTAGTCGCCGCGAGGCCCGCCATGTCGATCTCGTTGTCGAAGTGGCCGATGTTGCCGACGATCGCCTGGTGCTTCATGCGCGACATGTGCGAGGCGGTGATGATGTCGCGGTTTCCGGTCGCGGTGACGAAGATGTCCGCCGTCCCGACGACGTCCTCGATGCGGACGACCTCGAAGCCCTCCATCGCCGCCTGGAGCGCGCAGATCGGGTCGACCTCGGTGACGACCACCCGGGCGCCCTGTCCCCGCAACGACTCGGCACAGCCCTTGCCCACGTCGCCGTAGCCGCAGACGACGGCAAGCTTTCCGCCGATCAGGACGTCGGTCGCGCGGTTGATGCCGTCGATCAGGGAGTGGCGGCAGCCGTACTTGTTGTCGAACTTGGACTTCGTGACCGAGTCGTTCACGTTGATCGCGGGGAACAGCAGCGTGCCCTCGCGCTGGCGCTCGTAGAGCCGGTGGACGCCGGTCGTCGTCTCCTCGGTCACCCCCAAGATCCCGTTGGCGATCGAGGTCCAGCGCTGCGGGTCCTCGGCGAGGTTCCGTTGCAGCACCTGGAGGACGACGCGCATCTCCTCGGAGTCGGCCGTCGCAGGGTCGGGTGCGTCCCCGGCCTTCTCCGCCTCGACGCCGAGATGGACGAGCAGCGTCGCGTCGCCGCCGTCGTCGAGGATCATCGTGGGGCCGGACTCCGCGGGCCAGCGCAGCGCCTGCTCGGTGCACCACCAGTACTCCTCGAGCGTCTCTCCCTTCCAGGCGAAGACGGGCACCCCCTTCGGGGACGCCGGCGTGCCGTCCGCCCCGACGACGACCGCGGCCGCTGCGTGGTCCTGGGTCGAAAAGATGTTGCAGCTCGCCCACCGGACCCGTGCGCCGAGCGCCACGAGCGTCTCGATGAGGACGGCGGTCTGCACCGTCATGTGCAGCGAGCCGGTGATCCGGGCGCCCGTGAGCGGCTTGGACGCGCCGAACTCCTCGCGCATGGCCATCAGCCCGGGCATCTCGTGCTCGGCGAGCTCGATCTCTCGCCGCCCGAAGTCGGCGAGAGAGAGGTCGGCAACCTTCCAGTGCAGCGCGTCGGGTCGCCCGGAAGTGGTGTCGGCCTGCAGGATGCTCGTGCTCATGTGCGGCGGTCTCCTTGGTGCTTCAGGAACCACCCAGGATAGGCGGAGCGCAGCCCTGTGTTGTCGGACGCCGCTCAGAAGCGGATCGTGTTCTCGAACGGTCGTCTGGGGGGCTTGCGGTAGATCGCCACTGACTGGCCGAAGCTGCGAAGCTCGGCATCGGAGCCGGCGCCGTGTGACCGATCCCCCAAGGGGATGAACGCCTCGTCGCCGTGATGGACTTCCAACAGTTGAAAGCCGAGGTGCCGGGCGAAGACCTCGACCGCGTCGATGCTCATGAACTGATTGAGCACCGCGTTCTTCCCGAGGGACTCGACACTCTCCTCCAGCACGTGCCAGACATCCGGGACTCGAAACTCCAAGAAGGAGAAGACCAAGCGAGCGCCGGGCTTGAGCGCCCGGTAGATGTCTCGCATGTACAGGTAGGACTCCTCGTGGCGCAGGTGGGTGAACACGGAGAACGCGCACGCCATGTCGATGCTCTCGGTTTCGGTCGGCACGGTCAGGCCGGACACCTTCTCGAACCGCCAATCCGGCCTGTTGCACGCCTTCGAGGCCTGGTCGAGCAGGGCCTGCACCACATCGGTCCCCAGATAGGGCCCTTCGAGCCAGCCTGCGAGGTGCACCGCCAGCCGGCCGGAACCGCAGCCGATGTCAAGGAGAACATCCTCAGGACGGAGACCCGCGTGCACGAGAATCGACCGCTCCATCCTGCCCATCAGCTCGTAGTCTTCGGGGGTCGGACTGCCGACGGCGGCTTGCAGCGCCCCGTCCCGAGACCCGCTCGACTCGAGCAGCGATCTCGTGTGCTCTGCGTAGGCCCGCACGAAGTGCGGCTCCTCTGTGGCTTCCGGAGACGGCGTCACCGGCGGCGGCGGTCGCAACTGGCGTAACGGGCGCGACGGACGTGACGAACGCGACGGGCGCGGCAACGGCCGGATCGGCTCAGGGCCGTCTGACAACTTCGTCCACCTTCCTGAGAACCGCGGGACCGATGCTCCCGGCCGCCGTAGACCGCACACCTCTTTATACTTCGTCGGAGGCGGGCATCGATGACCACCTGATGGCGGTCGTCGGCGCGAGCGAACGGCTTGTCGTCGTCCGAGTGAGCCTCACGACCTTCGTCGGTGACCCTGCAAAGCTCCTGTGCCGCTTTCGCCGGACTCTCTCGACGCCGAGTTCATACGCGATTCACGAGGCAGATCCGTGGTGTTCACACACCGGGGATACGTTGCACCAGTCCACTACCAGTGAGCACCGGTGAGTACCGGTGAGCCAGGGGCGTCGCATGGTCGTCGTCGTCGAGATCTTGGGTGTGATTTCGTTCCTGATCCTGGCCGGGGCCACGACGGTCATGTTCGTGATGGGTGGTTTGGGCGCTCTCCGGACCGCCTCGGTGGAGCGGTGCCCGATGTGCCAGCGGCTGTCGTTCCGCCAGACGTCTGGCTCACATTCAGCTCACGAATAAGCCGCGGTGACCACGGCGCGGCGGACGCCCGATCCGTCGTGGTGACTCCTGCGTCAGCGCCGAAGGTCCGGTCATCTGCACCAACATCCGTTCGAGGGCGACGTGATCCGGCGCGATAACGCCGGGCCGTCAGGACGGCATCGAGGGACGCCAGCATGCGCTCCTTCGTGGGGTCACCGCTTGCGACGTGGTGTATGCGGGTTCGGCCGTCTCACCATCGGAAGCCAGGACCTCTGTTGGGGTCGCGACGCCCACCCCGGACCAGGTGAGGGGCCGGCCGGCCCTCTGGCGCGCGATCCACGTAGGCTTACGTGACGGCGTTTGCCCAGCTAGCCCCCGT
This sequence comes from Acidimicrobiales bacterium, assembly GCA_030043315.1. Lineage (GTDB taxonomy): Bacteria > Actinomycetota > Acidimicrobiia > Acidimicrobiales > RAAP-2 > JAJYVT01. Next base: position 22,987 of record JASHYA010000125.1, on the reverse strand, counting down.
AGCTCAGAGGATAGAGCGTCGGTTTCCTAAACCGTGCGTCGCTGGTTCGAGTCCAGCCGGGGGCGCCCACGGTTGTGGTAGTGCAGGTCTGAGCCGCCAGGCGGGGCCTGGGAGGCTCATCCCGGCCCGTGCCTGTGCTTGAGCTGTCTGCCCGTGATCAACTCCGGGACGAGCCGCAGGTAGTTGTCGTGCTCGGAGCTCGCCCGCGCACCTCGGGCCTGTAAGGCACTCTCGACCTCGCCCGGGTCCTCGACCGGCTGCGCGGTACCGCTCAGGAGCACGCTCCAGCCCTCTTCGAAGAGATCGTCGATGTGATCGACCTCGAAGGAGATGTGGTGTCCCTCAGAGCCGAGCGCGATCGACGTCGAGTGCTGGGTCCGAAAGACGATGTCACCGCCGACGACGGCGTAGTTCACGGGCAGCGCGACAGGTCCTCGAACGTCGACGAACACCACCCGGCCGACACCGGCGGCGCCGACCAGCTCCAAACACCTGGCTCGGTCGAGCTCGACCAGGTCCGCGGCCGGCTGTCCGACACCGTGTCCGGACGGTGCGGTCTGCTCGCCGCCCAGGAGCGCGACCGGCGACGTGTCGAGTGCACCTGCCAGTCGCAGCAAGGTTCCGCGCGTCGGGTCGGGAGCGGCTGAGGTCTCGAGGTAGACGAGATACCCGGGGTCGATAGCTGCCTGCGTGGCGGCTTTCTCGACGGACAAGCCGAGCTCCACCCGCCGCTCACGGATCCGCCTCCCCAGGTCCGACTGGGGGCCGGCATCACCCACGTCACCCATGTACGCATTATCGCCCGACCTCGCGGGCGCGCGCGACGAAATCTTCGGGATCTGCGTCCAGGTTGCTCCTAGTGTGAGGCAATGGGTCTTCGCCTCCCTGAGGCCATCTCTGCGTGCCTCTTCGATCTCGATGGCGTCCTCACGAAGACCGCAGTCCTCCATGCCGCAGCCTGGAAGCAGGCCTTTGACGAGCTGCTCACCGGGCTCTCGCAGACCACCGGCGAGGCGTTCGTCCCATTCGACCCCGTCAAGGACTACGACGACTACGTAGACGGTCGTCCCCGCCTCGACGGCACCCGCACGTTCCTTCGCGCTCGGAACGTCCAACTTCCGGAGGGGACTCCCGAGGATCCTCCCGGAAGTCACACGCTCTACGGCGTGGCAAACCGTAAGAATGAGCTGGTGCTCGCCATGATGAAGACGCGCGGGGTCGAGGTGTATCCGGGCTCACGGCGCTTCGTCGACGAAGCGCGGCGGCTCTCCATGTCGACTGCGGTGGTCTCGTCGAGTGCGAACGCCATTGCGGTGCTGGAGGCGGCCGGGCTCGAGGGTCTCTTCGACGCCCTTGTCGACGGCATCGTCGCGAAGGACGCGCACCTCGCAGGCAAACCTGCGCCCGACACGTATCTGGAGGCGGCCCGGCGGCTCGACGTGGTTCCGCAGGCGGCAGCGGTCTTCGAAGACGCGCTCGCCGGTGTCGAGGCAGGGCGCGCCGGCGGGTTCGGGCTCGTGGTGGGAGTCGACCGCGTCGGCCAACGCGAGGAGCTGGCCGCGCACGGCGCCGATGTGGTGGTCGCCGACCTCGCTGAGCTCGTCGAGCCGTAGACGTGATCCGCCACCCTGCTTTCACGGTCGATCCCTGGTCGATCATCGAGTCGGAGCTCGACCTCGGCATCCTCGCCACCACGGAGTCGCTCTTCGCGCTCTCGAACGGCCACCTCGGCATGCGAGGAAACCTGGACGAAGGCGAACCGCACGGACTCCCGGGCACGTACCTGAACTCGGTCTACGAGCTGCGCCCGCTTCCGTACGCCGAGGCCGGGTACGGGTACCCCGAGTCGGGTCAGACGGTGGTGAACGTCACCAACGGAAAGCTCATCCGCCTTCTCGTCGACGCCGAACCCTTCGACGTTCGCTACGGGCAGCTGCTGTCGCACCGTCGTGAGCTGGATCTTCGGGCCGGTGTCCTCCGGCGCGAGGTGAGGTGGCGAAGCCCGTCGGGCGCCCAGGTGCGCGTGAGCTCCACCAGGATGGTCTCGCTCGTCGAACGCGGGGTTGCTGCGATCCACTACGAGGTGGAGGCGCTCGAAGCGCCAGTCCGGATCGTCGTCCAGTCGGAGCTCGTCGCCAATGAAGCGCTTCCTCCACGGCCAGCCGAAGACCCGCGCGTCTCGGCCATCCTCGAGCAGCCGCTCGTCGGTGAAGAGTCGCTGGCGTGGGCGGGGGGCGGGATGCTCGTGCACCGCGTCCGGCGCAGCGGCCTACTGCTCGCCGCGGCGATGGAGCACGGGCTCGACGCACCCGAGGGGAGCGAGATGTCGTCGGAGTGCTCCGCCGACGTCGCGCGAGTCACCGTGATCTCCACCCTCGAGCCCTCGAAGAGGCTCGTGCTCACGAAGTTCCTGGGTTACGGCTGGTCGGCCGAGCGGTCACGGCCTGCGATTCACGACCAGGCGAGGGGCATGCTCCAGGCCGCTCGCCACACCGGCTGGGCGGGGCTACTCGGTGCGCAGCGCGAGTTCCTCGACAAGTTCTGGGCCGGCGTCGACGTCGAGATCGACGGTGATCACGAGGTTCAGCAGGCCGTGCGCTTCTCGATCTTCCACGTCCTGCAGGCCGGAGCGCGAGCCGAGGGCCGGCCCATCGCTGCCAAGGGGCTCACGGGGCCCGGCTACGACGGCCACGCGTTCTGGGACACGGAGATCTACGTCCTCGGCTTGCTCGGCCACTCGCGTCCCGAATCGGTCGCCGACGCGCTGCGCTGGCGGCACTCGACGCTCCCGCTCGCACGCGATCGCGCCCGCCAGCTCGGCTTCTCGGGTGCCGCCTTCCCGTGGCGCACGATCAACGGCGAGGAGTGCTCGGCGTACTGGCCGGCGGGCACCGCTGCCTTCCACATCGGGGCGGACATCGCATACGCCGTCGAGCGCTACGTCAGAGCGACGGGGGACCAAAAGTTCGAGGAGGAGATCGGGCTCGAGCTCTTGGTCGAGACGGCGAGACTCTGGCACTCCATTGGCCATCGCCACGACGGCACCTTTCGCATCGACGGGGTGACGGGGCCGGACGAGTACAGCGCGGTGGCGGACAACAACGTCTATACGAACCTCATGGCTCAGCTGAACCTCGCAGTTGCCGCTCAGGCCTGTGCGCGCCATCCGGACAAGGCCGCCGCGCTCGGTGTGCTCGACGGAGAGACCGCGTCGTGGTTGGACGCTGCACGGGACATGTACATCCCCTTCGACCAGGACCTCGGTGTCCACCCACAGGCCGAGGGCTTCACCGATCACGAGGTCTGGGACTTCGCGCGGACGCACGCAGGACAGTACCCGTTGATGCTGCACTTCCCGTACTTCGACCTGTACCGCAAGCAAGTCGTGAAACAGGCCGACCTCGTGCTCGCGATGTACTTGCGCGGCGACATGTTCACGACCGAGCAAATGGTGCGCAACTTCGACTACTACGAGCGGATCACCGTGAGAGATTCCTCGCTTTCTGCCTGCGTCCAGGCAGTGGTCGCTGCGGAGACCGGCCACCTCGAGCTCGCATACGACTACGTCGGGGAATCGTCGCTTCTCGATCTCGCGGACCTCGAACACGACACGAGAGATGGCTTGCATGTGGCTGCTCTTGCTGGCGCGTGGGTGGCACTGGTCGAAGGACTGGGCGGCGTGCGCGTCGAGGAGTCGAGACTCGTGCTCCGGCCGCGGCTACCCGACACCCTACGAGGGCTGCGCTTCCGCCTCCTCTACCGCGGCCAGAGGCTCCAGGTCGAGGTCCGTGCCGGCGAGGCGCGGTACCGGCTCCTCGACGGTGACGGACTGTCGGTCTGGCACTACGACACAGAGGTCCCGTTGAAGAGCGGCATGGACGAACGTCGGGAGATTCCGCCGATGGAGCTTCGAACGGCGCCCGCCCAGCCGATGGGACGTGCGCCGCGCAGCAGACGCAGGAGGCACCGAGGCTGAGCCTGCGACCGCAACCCGGTCGACGTGGTTCCAAACCGTTCCGCACCGAGCGGTAGGGTCGGCCGATGGTGCGGGACTTCGTCGGCGTCGAAGCCGTTGTGACGGACGTCGGCGGAGTGCTCCTTCTTCCGGACCCCGACGCCTTCCGTCAGCATCTCGCGCCGTTCGGGATCTGCCCGACTGATGACCAGTGTTCGAGGGCCCACTACACGGGCATGGCCGCCATCGACACTCTCGGGAAAGGGGACTTCACGTTCGCGAACCGAGCCATCGTCGAGTTCCTGGGCATCGCGCAGGAGCACCATGACGACGCGACGACGGCTGTCGAGGCCGTCTACGAGAGGTCGTTCGTCCCGATTCCCGGCGTGGGCGAGCAGCTCCGACGACTGCGGGAGTCCGGCGTGACGCTGGCGGTCGTGTCGAACGGCACAGGGGAGGTCGAGACCAAGCTTGCAGGGCATGGCATCTGCGCCGTCGCAGAAGGGGGGGATCTTCCCGAGGTCGCGGTCGTCGTCGACTCCGGCGTGGTCGGCCTCGAGAAGCCCGACCCTGCGATCTTCGCGCTCGCGCTGCAGGTGCTGAACGTTCCGGCCGAACGCTGCATCTACCTGGGCGACACGGTCCACTTCGACGTGAACGGCTCGTTCGCGGCAGGTCTCCGACCGGTCCATGTCACGGCGTTGGCCGGTTGCGCAGGGGATCACCCGCACTTCCGGAACCTGTGTGAATTTGTCGACGCGTTCCTCGGCTGATCGAAGGCGTCAGTTCTCCTCGTTCGTCGGGGGCAACGCGGGCATCTGGTGGTCAGGGAGCGCGTTCGGCATGCCGTGGACCCCGGCCGTGGCGGCGCGCCGGTTACCCCCTCGGGAGCCCCAGCGTTTTGGAGGACCGGTCCTCGAGAGGTCGAAGAGGTAGCGGTTGTACGCCTCGAGCTCCTCGTCGACATGTGCCTTCACCTCGAGAACCCGGGCGTCGGTCACCGATCCGAGGTGGTCGTCGAGGTCGTCGTCGCGGTTCGCTTCTGAGCCGGCGGACCTCGAGTCGAGCTGCTCCGCGCCGTCAGGAGCTCCCGGCATGAGGGCGCTGGGCTCGAGAGCCTGCACACTGAGGGTGTGGAGCCGCGGGCCGGTCAGTGCCGGGTGCCGGGCAGCCTCGCGGCTGGCCCGATGGACCTCGCGTGACAGCGCCTTGTCCGTGGCCCACCCGGGAATCTCGTGGAGCGGCTTGCCCTCGGCGTCGGCCGCCGCCCGCTGCTTCGCCGCCCACAGGCGGTCGAACGGCGTACTCTCGTCGTGGATCAGCTTCCACCAGATGTACGCGGCGTAGACCGCAAAGAACGGCCACTCGACGGTGTACACCCAGCTCAGGTCGTTTCCCCCGAGAGCGACGTGGTACTGCCACCAACCTGCCAGGAGGAACGCCGGCACGAGGACCAGGACGAGCGCATGCAGACCGATGCAGCGCCGCGTCAGGTACTTCCTCATGCCCGACCGACGCTACTAAACGGACGCCGCCGTCTTCGAGCGGCGCACCGGTTCACGTGACCGAGTCGGGCGACGATCCTCCGCCCGGCACGACCGGTCCCTGCGCCCGCTGCGGACGGAGCGCACCCGTTCATCATCCGCTCATCCGCGCGAGCTCTTCTCGGTCCGGTTGAGACGCTGGCGCGCACGGGTGAGGGCGTTGAACGTCGACAGCATCGCCTTTTCCGGCACCGAGTCAGTACGCGGAAGCATCCCCACCTGCCGAGCGAAGGACGCGCTGTCGAGGTAGATGCTCTTGTGCCGGAGATGGCCGTCCTCGATCTCCATCACGTCCACACCGCGGATCTCCACATGCCGGCCGGTCGGCTCGATTCCCCGGAAGGGTCCACCCGAGAAGCTCCCGCTGGCAAGCCACTGGACCGCGGCCGCTTCATCGTCGGCCACGATCCGCTCGACGGCGATCTCGAAGTCCGGAAAGGCCGCCAGCAGCTCCTCGAAGAACTGCCGGATGGCCGTACGACCGCGCACCTCTCCAATTGCCACGAAGTCGTCGACGCTGTCCTCGGTGTTGTGGGCCAGAGCTGCGTCGAGGTCCTTCTTGGCAAGTGCGTCGAAGATGCCGCGAGCGATTTCTGCGGAGGTAGCCATGCTTCCCCTCCTCGGGATCAGGCGTTCCTACGACACCCGAATCGTACCTACACATCCGAGCGGAAGTCTCGGGGGACCGCCGGCGGCACGTCGCGCCGCGCCCCTGCCGCCCCTGGGCCATAGAGGACGAAGCGCACCCGGCAGTCTCGCATCGAGCGCAGGTGGTCGAGCACGTCCCTGGCCCGACGGTCGACCATTGACTATGGTGCCGCGTGACGAGGCTGGATCGGCCGGGAGGGACATGGAATATCGCGCGATTGCGCTGTCGCAGGTGGACGGTGCGGGAGGCGAGCCCATCGCGCGCGGCCTGGCCGAGCGACTCGCCTTCGGGTACCTGAACGAAGCGGTCGTTGCCCAGGTCGCCACCGACCAGGGGCTCGACGCGGCGACGGTTGCGGACGCGGAGCGGAGAAGAACCCTCTTCGAGCGCTTCGCACAGGCGACTGCGATGGCGGGTCTGGACGGCATCGCGACCGGCGCGTCGTTGTACGAGGCCGACCAGACCGATGTGATTCTCGAGTCCATAGCGGACGCGGTACGTGACGCGGCCGAACGCGGAGACGTCGTGCTCGTCGGTCACGCGGCGTCCTTCGCCTGCGCGGACCGCAGCGATGTGCTGCGCGTCTGCGTGACGGCCCCCTTCGGGTCGAGGGTCTCCCGCGTCGCGACTGCCCAGGGGATCGGCGAGAAAGACGCCGCCAAAGTGCTCCGCCAGTCCGACGCGGGACGCCGGAGTTACCTGAAGCGGGTGTACGGCGTCGACCGCGAGTCGCCGACCGACTACGACCTCGTGGTGAACTCCGATCGACTCGCCCTCGATGCAGCGGTCGACGTGATCCTCTCGCTCGCCCGGACAGCCCACCTCGAGCGCTGAACGCTTCCTGGCGGCCCGGTCCGCACCGGGGGGCAGTCAGCGGCGTCCCAGCAGGACGGTCCCGAGGCGACCTTGGTGGGGACGGTCATATCGTAAGTTGACTTCAGGTCGAGCATCCGGCGACGGTGGGTAGGCTGACCCCGATGAGCGAGCCGCTCCTGTCAATCGGCGAGATGGCCGAGCGCACCGGGGTCGCGCCGTCGGCGCTGCGCTTCTACGAGGCAGAGGGGCTGCTGAGCTCGACGCGCACGTCGGGTGGGCAGCGTCGCTATCGGCGCAGCGCGCTTCGGAGGGTCGCCTTCGTGCGCGTCGCACAACGGGTGGGGCTCAGCCTGGAGGAGATCCGAGACGCGCTCGCGACGCTGCCCGCGTCGCGCACGCCGACCAAGGCCGACTGGGCGCGGCTGTCCGCGTCGTGGCGGCCGCGCCTGGACGAGCAGATCGCCGTGCTCGAGCGACTGCGGGACGAGCTGTCGTCGTGCATAGGGTGTGGTTGCCTGTCACTCCGGGAGTGCTCCTTGTACAACCCCTCCGATTGGGCCGCTGCCAACGGTCCTGGCCCGCGTTACCTCCTCGCGGACGAACGGCCTCGACTGGCGTAGAGGCCCGGGTGGCGAGGTCTGGGGACGACAAGGGCGACCGTCCGGCACGCCTACCGGCGGCTACGGTTTGCGGCCGTCCGCGCGTCTACGAGGAGGCCACACAATGAAGGTGCGCGGCGCCGTCTCGGTGAGCCTGGTCTCGGCGGTCGCCCTTGCGGCCGGAGTCTCGATCGCCATCACTCGTCCGCCTGACCGCGGCGAAGGCCGCCTCCATTCCCAGCAACTCGAGACCCGCCACTCGCCCACAACCGGTTACCTCACCGAGTCGCAATGCCACGCGACACCCTCGATCCGCATCCCGTGTTACGACCCTGCGCAGATCCAGACCGCGTACGACGAGCAACCGCTGTTCGCAAGGGGCATCGACGGCCACGGCCAGACGATCGCCATCGTGGACTCCTTCGGTTCCCCGACGATCCGGCACGATCTGGCCGTTTTCGACGCCGAGTTCCATCTGTCCACACCTCCGAGTCTGCGGATCATCCAGCCGGCCGGTGCCGTCCCCCGCTACAACCCCAAGACAACAACAATGGTCGGCTGGGCGGGCGAGACGACCCTCGATGTCGAATGGGCCCACGCGGCGGCCCCCGGCGCGAGCATCCTTCTCGTCGAGACGCCCGTCTCGGAGACCGAGGGAGCGGTCGGGTTCCCCCAGATCGTGAAGGCGGAGAACTACGTCGTCCACCATCACCTCGCCGACGTCGTCAGCCAGAGCTTCGGCGCGAACGAGCGGACCTTCTCGTCTGCGAGGGTCGTCGAGTCACTTCGCAGTGCCTTCGTCGCAGCCGCCGCCACCGACGTCACCGTCATTGCGGCGACTGGCGACACAGGAGTGAGCGACCTGACGACAGCGACAGGCCGGAACTTCTCCTTGACGCGGACCGTCACATGGCCTGCGAGCGACCCGCTCGTCACCGCCGTCGGCGGTACGCAGATCAGCCTGAACGCGTCGGGCCGGCGGACCGCTCCGGACCGGGTGTGGAACGACTCGTACGATGCCGTCGCGAACGACTTCGTGTTCGGCACATCCAAGCCACATCCGGACGCGAGCGGTGGCGGGCTCTCCTCGATCTTCTCGAGACCCTCCTACCAACGAAGTGTGGCCGGAGTGGTCGGTGACCATCGCGGCACGCCGGACATCTCGATGAGCGCCGCGTGCACCGGCCTGGTGGACACCTATCAGAGCTTCGGCGGGCCCACACCGCCTGGGTGGTACTACGTGTGCGGGACGAGCGAGGCGGCGCCGCTGTTCGCGGGCATCGTCTCGCTCGCGGACCAAGAAGCTGGTCACGGCCTCGGCCTCATCAACCCGGCGCTGTATGCGATGAAGCAGGCGCACGATCCCGGGATCGTCCCGGTGACCAGGGGCGACACCACGGTGTCATTCGACGAGCGGGGAACCGAGCACACGGTCACCGGCTACAACGCGGCGGCGAGCTACAACCTTGCGTCCGGGGTCGGCACCGTCGACGCTGCGCGGTTCGTGCCCGAACTGGTCGCCGCGGTCGCCTCCGTCGGCACTGCGGCGACCTACGGCTTCCTCCCTCAGACAGGCAAAACCTGACCGCGAGGACGGCGAGGTTCAGCCCTCCGTTGCCCGGGTCGCCCGCAGGCTGAGTTGCTCCTCGATCCGCTCCGGTTCGGTCTGCCAGTGCCAGTCAGAGGAAGGACCCGCCTCCTCCAAGGGGGTGCCGGGTCCGAGCAGTTCCCGGATCGCCGCCTCGAGATCGCGGGGCGTGGACGCCCCGACGGCTGCCACCGTGCCATCGACGTCCACGAGGACGTTGGTGGGCACGCCACGGATCCCGAGCTGCTCGACCAGGTCGCCCGCCTCGTCGACGAGCACCGTGCCCTGCACGCCCCACAACTCGCAGAATGTCCGCGCCTCTCTGAACGCCCCCTTCCCCTCCCAGACGTCCACCATGATGATCTCCAGACCGGACCGGCTGGCACGTCGACGCAGGTCCTCGATGACCGGCGCCTCCGCGTTGCACGGGCCTCACCAACTGGCGAAGACGTTGATGACGTACTTGCGGCCCGCCCACTCACCGAGGTCGCGCAGCTCCTCGGTCCACAGGTCCGGCAACGACAATGCGGGCATCTTCTTGCCCACCATCGGATGGAGCACCGGGGCGACGGGTCTTGGCGGGGGTCCGTCGAGCAGATCCTCGGCGATGGTGAGCGTCCCGCTGCCGGCGTTGGCGACGAGGACCCGCCCCGGATGCAGGGGGTCCTCCCACACGCCTCCCGGAGCGGCGCCCACCGGGATCCGCGACCATTCGGTGCCGTCGAGTCCCATGACGCTTACGGTGCCGTCTCCACGGTTGCCGACGTAGAGCCGGTCGTCGCGCGAACCCATCGTGAGTCCGACGGGTGCGTTCGGCACCGCCATCTCTGCGGTCTTCTCGACACTGCAGCCATCGATCCGGGTGATGGTGCTGGCGAGCGAGTCTGCGATGAAGACGTCGCCGCTCTCGTGGTGGACGGCCACCGCGCATGGACCGGCGAGCAGTGGGAGTCGGGCGGTGACCTCGAGGGTGTCTTGTTCGACCACGTTCACGGAGGACGCGAGGAAGTTCACGCAGTAGACGCGCCGCGCTCGAGGATCCACGGCGACCGCGCCGGCGCCCAGCTCCGCGTCGACGACGCCGATCCGCTCGAGGCGGTCGAGGTCGACCACGCTCATCGTGGACCCCGCGGCGTCGCCCGAGTAGAGGCGGCGCCCTTCCACGTCGATGCAAAGACCCGAGGGGTAACAGCCGACCGGCACGGTGGCCGTCACCTTGCCGGCGTGCGCGTCGATGACCGACAGTTGATCGGAGCGCGCGTCGGCGGTGAAGATCCTCCCCGTCTTCTCGTCCACGACGATGTCGATGGGCTCGTCTCCGACGGGGATCGTCTCGATCACCCGCAACTCCTCCGGATCGACGACCGCGACAAAGTTCGACCTCGAGCAGGCCACGTAGATGCGGCCGGTCGCACGGTGGACCACCACGCCTTCGGGGTCGAGGCCCACCTCCACCTCACCGATGAGCCGGTACGCCCGTCCCTCACCGGTCGGGTCGACGAGGCAGCTCGGTCCGCCATCGATGACTGCGGGCAACTCCTGGAGTTGCTGCCGGGCGTCGCCCGGGCTCCCGAGCCCGTCGGGCGCCGCGTCCAAGAGCGGCTCCTCCGGCAGAGCTGACATCCAGTCCTCCTCCTCGGTCGGCATTCGTCGTACCCCGCCGGTTGCGGACCGGAACCGTGGCAGCCGTGGCGCCGCCGAGGGTCCGAACGATGGCAATCCCGGTAGGCGTCGCGCAAGACCGTACGGGACGCGAGAGGTCACGTGGTGCCGCCCACCGGGTCACGACCGCCGCCGCCGGGAGTGCGCCGGTGGGTCCAGCGCCTCTACGCTCCCGCCTGGAGGTGTTCAGGCGCCTGGTGGGCCTCCCCGCCTTCAAAGCGGGTGGGACGGGTGATCCCCGTCCGGCGGGTTCGATTCCCGTCCACCTCCGCGATGACGCCGCAGCGGCGCGCGCTCACGGCCGCGCGGCTCCGCCCGTCGGGCCTCGGAGGTCGAAGGTGTGAAACCGTTCTGTAACGCACACATGCATGACATATAGTTGGCGGTGCGCCGCGGCTGTCGGGGCCGGCCCGGGACGAGGCTGCGTTGCGGGGAGGGCGAGGAGCGACATGACCTTCCAGTCGGGGATGGAGTCACCCACCATCTGGCGATGCTCGGCATGCGGAGCACTCGTGCATCCGGCCGACGAAGACGCCCCTGCGGCCTGGTGCATGCGGTGTCGCCGATTGGTGCAGGCCGTCCGGGACGGCGCCAGGCGTCCGGCCTGACGAAGCGAACGACACCCCGGGCGCCCACGCGCCCCGAGTCGGCCCGGCGGCCCTCGTCGCGCGACCTTTCTGCCGCGGTCGATCGGGGTGCCAGGGTCCCAGACGTGGCTGCGCCCGACCTCGACGTGCTCTTCTGCGGGATCAATCCGGGCCGTTGGTCCGGCGCGGTCGGTCACCACTTCGCGCATCCGGGGAACCGGTTCTGGAAGGTGCTCCATCTCGCGGGGTTCACCGATCGGCAGCTGGATCCCGCAGAGGAGCGGCTCCTCTTGTGCTACGGCATCGGCATCACGAACCTCGTCAGCCGCACGACCGCATCGGCCCAGGACCTCGACGCCGACGAGCTGCGCAAGGGGGCGATCTCGCTCGAGCGCAAGGTGCGACGGCTCCGTCCGAGGACCCTGGCGATCCTCGGGATGGGCGCCTTCCGTGTCGCCTTCCGACGGCCTCGCGCCGGAGCCGGCAGGCAGCCCGAGCGCCTCGCAGGTGCCGACGTCTGGGTGTTGCCGAACCCGAGCGGACTTCAGGCCGCGTACGGGCTCGACCAGGTGGTCGGCCAGCTCCGGTCGATGCGCGAGGACGTTGGCCGCGGGCGGTGACGGGCGAGACTCGGTAGGGTCACGGCCCGTGCGACTCGCAACCTTCCTTGTCCCCGACGAGACTCCGGGCGGGGCGACGACACGGCAGCGAACCGGGGTCGTCGACGGCGACGACCTCGTGGACCTGACGGACCCCGCGGTCGGGCTCCCTGGCGACATGACCGCCCTGCTCGGCCTTGGCGACGAGGCGTGGGAGCGCGTCAGGACCGCTCCGGCCACCGCCGCCCGGCGCTGGGGGCTCGAGCAGGTGGAGCTCCTCGCACCGGTCACCCTTCCTCCGAAGATCCTCGCCATCGGCTTGAACTACCGGTCGCACATCGCGGAGATGGGGCACGCGGTCCCTGAGCACCAGTACTGGTTCAACAAACAGCGCACCGCGGTGACCGGGCCGACGGGGGACATCCTCATCCCCGGGGTCTCCGAGCAGGTCGACTACGAGGGCGAGCTCGGCGTGGTGATCAGGCGCCGGGCCAAGTCGGTCCCCGCGGCCCGGTGGCTCGACGTGATCGCGGGGTTCACTGTGGTGAACGACGTGAGCGTGCGCGACTGGCAGGCGCACTCACCCACGTTCACGATGGGGAAGTCGTTCGACACGCACTGCCCGCTCGGCCCGTGGATCGTGACGGCAGACGAGGTGGGCGACGTGCGCGCCCTGCGGCTCCGAACGTGGGTGAACGGTGAGCTCCGCCAGGACGCGACGACCGAGGATCTCATCTTCGGACCCGACGAGATGGTCGAGTACCTGACGACGGCGTTCCCGCTCGAGCCCGGGGACCTCCTCTTGACCGGCACCCCGTCTGGCGTCGGAGCGGGCTTCCGGCCGCCGCGGTGGCTGAGGTCGGGGGACGTCGTGCGCATCGAGATCGAGCGGGTCGGCGTCCTCGAGAACCGGGTGGCCCACGAGCCGCCTGCCGCCCCTCCGCCCGATCCCGTCGTGGCCGACGCCTGACCGAGGTCGACCCCGGCGCACGGTTCCGATGCCGCGCACGGCAGAATGTGGCGGTGGAGGAGCACATCTCGGACCTGGACGAAGAGGTGACCGAGCGCCCGGCGCTCGGTGACGAAGAGCGGGGGGACCGGCTCGCCCAGCTACAGGGGCTGATGGACCTCATGCGGCCCGCGGTCCAGGCGGACGGCGGCGACCTCGTGCTGGTCTCGGCCGACGTGGAGTCCGGTGTCGTCGAGGTGCAGCTGCAGGGAGCGTGCAGCTCGTGCGCGATCAGCTCCGCGACGTTGCAGGGCGGGGTCGAGCGCATCTTGAAGGAACGCCTGCCGTGGATCACCGAGGTGACGGGTGGTCTCACAGAGACGATCGACCCGTTCGAGAGCGCCTCTCTCGGCCAGGGCGCGTACGTTCCGAGGCTCTGACCAACCGCCTTCCACCGGCTCGCAGCATCCGCCAACGTGACGGCGCGATCCGGCGGGCGCCCGGACTGAGCTCCGCCGGCCGGGCGCAATGCGGTCGGTCGGCAACCACCGCAGCGGCAAGGCACGCCGTACTGCCGCAGCCGTAGCCACGGAGCGGGCCGGTCCCGCTTCGCCTTCCTTCGAACCGGGCCGACGGCGGGCCGGTTCTGAGCGGTGTGCCCCGTGCATGCCCGCCGCGCGACAACTGCGACATTAGTTAGAAAAACTAAGTATGCTGGGTCGTATGGTCGGCCGCGCCACCGGAACCCTCCGCCCGAGCACATCCCGGCGCGCCGGCGCGTCCGGGCGGGCGTCGGGCGCCGCCGTCGATCCCGCCGCCGTCGACCCCGCCGCCGGAGACCTCCCCGCGAGGCTGCGAGTCGCGGTCACCCGCCTCAATCGCAGGCTCCGGCAGGAGTCGATGACCGGGGTCTCCCCGTCCCAGGAGTCCGCGCTCTCGACCGTCAACCGGCTGGGCAGGCCGACCCTTGGTGAGCTCGCGCAGGCGGAGCAGGTGCAGCCCCCGACGATGACCCGCGTGATCGCCACGATGGAAGCCGCCGGTCTCGTCGCGAGGCGCGGCGACGAGGGCGACCGACGGGTGATCAGGGTCGAGCTCACGCCGGAAGGGCGCGCCACGCTCGAACGGATGAAGAGCCTGAAGAACGCCTATCTCGCCCGGCAGATCGCTACTCTCACCCGCGCCGAGCGGGCGCGCGCGGACGAACTGGCGGGGCTGTTGGAGCGCCTGGTCGAGGACCGATGAGACGACGCTTGCGTCGCGCGGGTGCGCAGACGTTCCGCGCGCTGCACGTCCGGAACTTCCGCCTCTACTTCATCGGGCAGGTGGTGTCGGTCTCCGGGACGTGGATGCAGACGGTCGCACTCGGACTTCTCATCCTCTCGCACCAGCTGCACGGCAACGGGTTCGACGTCGGTGCAGCCACCGCCCTCCAGTACCTGCCGATACTCGTGCTCGGCACCTGGGGAGGCGTCATCGCCGATCGAGTCGACAAGCGGCGTTTGCTGGTCGTCACCCAGATGTCCGCGGGCGTCCTGGCGCTCACGCTCGGCCTGTTGACCGCACTCCACGCCGTGACGATGTGGCAGGTCTTCCTCCTCGCCACGCTCCTCGGGGTGGCGACCCTCTTCACAAATCCGACGCGGCAAGCCTTCGTGTCCGAGATGGTCGGACGGGAGCTCCTTCCGAACGCCGTCAGCTTGAACAGCGTCGTCATGAACTCGGCCCGCGTGATCGGACCCGCAATCGGTGGCGTGCTCATCTACACCACCGGCTTCGCACCGTGCTTCTTCGCGAACGCCGGCTCCTACGTCGCCGTCATCGTGGCGCTGATGCTGATGCGGACGTCCGAGCTGCACCGCACCGAGCGCGTGGCGCGCGCCAAGGGCCAGGTCCGGGAGGGACTCCGGTACGCGTGGCAGACGCCCGGGCTGCGGGACCCGCTGCTCGCGATGGCCGTCGTCGGGACCCTCGCCTTCAACTTCACGACGACCCTCCCGCTCCTCGCCGAGTACACCTTCCACGGGGGCGCCGGGACCTACAGCACCTTCACCGCAGCGATGGGCGCAGGTGCCATCATCGGCGGCCTGATGGTCGCGCACAGGAGCCGACCCTCGGCAGGGCTGCTCAGCGTGATCGGCCTCGGGTTCGGCGCGATGATCCTCCTTGTCGGCGTGCTGCCGACGGAGCTGCTCACGGTGCTCGCGCTCGTGGCGATGGGAGCCGGCAGCATCTCGTTCATCGCGACGGCCAACGCCACCGTGCAGCTGACGTCCGACCCTACGATGCGGGGGCGCGTCATGTCGCTCTACGCGATCGCGTTCCTCGGGAGCACGCCGATCGGCGCGCCGCTCATGGGGTGGATCAGCGACACCACGTCGCCCCGCGTCGCTCTCGTCGTCGGAGCCGTCGCCACGGTCGCTGCGTCCTGCCTGCTCGCCAGGCGGTGGCTGCGGCGCGGCGCGCTCGTCCGCGGTGTCGCCGGCGCGGCCTCGTCGTCCCAATCGGCGTCCGCGGAGAGCGCGGGCGGCGCATGGGAGGGCGCGCGGGGCGCCGACGCGGCGGCTTCGTAGCCGCCTGGCCGGGTCAGCCCGAGGTCACTGCGCGTCCGGGGGCTTCGGCTCTTTCGGCAGCCCGAGGACGCGCTCTCCCACGATGTTGCGCTGGATCTCCGCCGAACCGCCCCAGATGGTCTCAGAGCGGGAGAAGAAGAAGGACGCCTGGAGCTCGTCCACCGGGTAGTCGGCACGGCCGCGTCGCGCGGTCGGACGACCACCGGTCATCTGCACGCCGGCGGGATCCCCGCGCAGCACCTGGGCGTCCATGCCGAGGATGTCCATCGCGAGCTCCATCGTGCGCCGGTGCGTCTCCGACCAGAACATCTTGTTGCAGGCGGCGAGCTTCGCCGTGTGGTGGGTGCCGTTCAGCGCGTCCGTGAGCGTCCGGAACCCGTTGATCTGGAGGATCTTGACCGCCGACCACGCTGCAGCCAGACGCTGACGGATCAGCGGATCGGCGTCCCTTCCCCGTGACCTGGCGGCCGCGATGACGGTGTCGAGCTCACGTGTGAACCGCCGGTACCCGGTGGTGGCGGAGGTGCCACGCTCAAAACCGAGAGTCGTCATGGCCACCTTCCAGCCGTTGTTCACGCCGCCCACCACGTTGTCGTTCGGGCAGCGCGCGTCGGTGAAGAAGACCTCGTTGAACTCGGCTGAGCCGTCGATCTGGGCGATCGGGCGCACCTCGATGCCAGGCTGCCTCATCGGAACGAGCAGGTACGAGATCCCCGCATGCTTCTCGGCGTCGGGGTCGGTGCGCGCGAGCAGGAAGATGTAGTCCGCGAACTGGGCCTGCGTCGTCCAGACCTTCTGTCCGTTCACCACCCACTCGTCGCCGTCGAGCTGGGCGCGGGTCTTCAGCGAGGCGAGGTCGCTCCCGGCGTCGGGCTCGGAGAAGCCCTGGCACCACGTGATCGACCCGTCCAGGATCCCGGGGATGAACCGCCGCTTCTGGTCTTCGGTGCCCCACTGGAGGATCGTGGACCCGACGAGCGTGTCGCCGAAGAAGTCGGCCCGGAGTGGCGCCCGCGCCTTGGCGAACTCCTCGGTCAGCACCACCTGCTGGAGCAGCGAGAGGCCCTTCCCGCCGTACTCGACTGGCCAGCTGGAGCAGACCCATCCACCCGCGACCAGCTTCTTCGTCCACTCGTCGTCGAACGCCCGCCGCGCGTCCGGTGTCGTCGAAGAAGTCGGGTACCCGGTCTCCCCCCACCCCTCGGGGAGGTTCTCCTCGAGCCAGCCGCGGATCTCCTCGCGGAAGGCTTCCGCCTCGGGCGGGTAGGTCAGGTCCACTCGGAGCGACACTACCGGCCTCCGGTCGTCGCAGGTCCAGGGATCGCCGCGCTACCGTTCGAGTCGGTGACCGCGACCGCGCCGGCCGTGCGCCTCGTCCACTTCTCCAATGTGGTGCGCCGACCGCTCGTCGACTCGGCGGGGGAGCGCATCGGCCGTGTCGAGGATCTGGTCGTGCACCTCGGCGCTCCGCACCCCCCGGTCGTGGGGGCGGTGGTGCGCATCGGGGGGCGTGACCTCTTCGTTCCCATCCGCAAGATCGACGGCATCGGGCAGAGCGAGCTGCGGTTCACCGGCAACCGCGTCGACCTGAGGCGCTTCGAGCGCAGGCCCGGTGAGCTGCTTCTCGGCCGCGACCTGCTCGCCAGGCACCTCATCAACGTCGCAGGCGGCCGGCTCATCCGCGCCAACGAGATCGAGCTGTGCGAGGTGAACGGCACCTGGGAGATCATCGGCGTCGATCCGTCGCGCAGGGGGGTCCTGCGGCGTCTCCTCCGTGGCCACCTCGGTTCGGGCGGCCAGCCCTCAGAGGTCGTCGACTGGGCGAGCATCGAGCCGTTCGTGGGTCACGTTCCCACCGCGAGGCTCCGCATCCCCTACCGCAAGCTCGCCCGCCTGCACCCCGCACAGATCGCGGACCTCGTCGAGGCGGCGTCGCACGAGGAGGGGGAGGAGATCATCGAGGCCGTCGGCGCCGACCGGGAGCTCGAAGCCGACGTCTTCGAGGAGCTCGATCCCGAGCACCAGATCGAGTTCTTGGAGTCCCGTTCGGACCAGGACGCCGCCAGGCTCCTCGCCTCGATGGCTCCCGACGACGCTGCCGACCTCATCATGGAGGCGGACCAGGACCGCCGTCTGCGGCTCCTCGAGGCCCTTCCCCAGCCGCAACGGCGCAAGGTGCGGCTCCTGCTGAACTACAACCCGGAGACCGCCGGGGGCCTCATGAGTCCGGACTTCGTCTCCCTGCCGGAGTCGGCCACGGTCGAGGACGCCCTCTCGGCCGTGCGGCACAGCACCGCGGCACCCGAGTCGCTGCAGGTCGTCTTCGCCGTGCACGAGGACGGCACCGTCGCCGGCTCGGCGTCGGTCGTGACTCTGCTCCGGGCACAGCCCACCGCCACGCTCGCGTCGGTCGTCCGCCCGATCCCCGCGCACCTCCACCCCGATTGGGACCTCGGCGCGACCGTGCGCAAGATGTCGGACTTCAACTTGATGGTCGCTCCGGTCCTCGACGCCGAGCACCAGCACATCCTGGGTATCGTGACGGTGGACGACGTGCTGGAGCTGATGCTGCCCACCGGGTGGCGCCGCGACTTCGGCACGATGTCGCCCGAGGACTGACCCGAACGTGCACACATCGATGGAACCCCCAGATACCGGACGCCCGGGGCGGCCGATGCCCCGTGTGATCCCCGACAGGACCGACGGACCGCCGTGCCGGCGGCCCGTGCGCTCGTTCTCGGGAGCGGCGCGAGCTCACGCTCCGCGCTGAGTCCCGGTGGCGTGCGCGCACGCCACCGGCACCAGCGAGAGGAGGTGAGCAATGGCAGACACCGGGACCGGAGCCCCGCGCGCGGAGCCCCGCGCGTCCGGAGCCCCGCCGTCCGGTGTCGACCAGGAGGAGTTCGGCACCGAGGCGTCGGCAGTGCTCGACGAGGCGCACCTCGGGGACATCCAGGGAGCGTTCGGCACCATCCGGCAGTTCGACGCGGAGACCCGCCGGTCCTGGAAGCGTCGTCTGCTCACGCTCCTTGCGATTCTCGGCCCGGGGATCATCGTCATGGTGGGGGACAACGACGCCGGCGGTGTGTCCACCTACGCAGAGGCTGCGCAGAACTACGGCCTCACGCTCTTGTGGACGCTCCCCCTCCTCATCCCCGTGCTCGTCGTGAACCAGGAGATGGTCGTCCGTCTCGGCGCGGTCACCGGCGTGGGGCACGCGCGGCTCATCAACGAGAGATTCGGCAAGTTCTGGGGCGCCTTCTCCGTGGGCGATCTCTTCATCTTGAACTTCCTCACGATCACGACCGAGTTCATCGGCGTGAACCTGTCGCTCTCCTACTTCGGCGTGAGCCCCGATATCTCGGTGCCGATCGCGGCCTTGGCGCTCGTGGCGATGACCGCGTCGGGCAGCTTCCGGCGGTGGGAACGGTTCATGTTCGTCTTCATCGTCGCCAACTTCCTCGTGGTCCCGCTCGCGGTGTTCAGCCACCCGCGTGCATCGGCGTTCTTCCGCGGGTTCGTGGTGCCCGGGGTGCACGGCGGCTTCACGTCGACCTCGGTCCTCCTCATCATCGCCATCGTCGGGACGACGGTCGCACCCTGGCAGCTGTTCTTCCAGCAGTCGAACATCGTGGACAAGCGGATCACCCCCAGGTGGATCTCCTACGAGCGCGCCGACACCGTTCTCGGCTCGCTCGTCACGGTCTTCGCGGCCTCGATGATCATGGCGGTTGTCGCGGCGGCCTTCGTCGGGCATCCGCTCTTCGGCCACTTCAAGAACGCCGAGGCCGTGGCCCACGGCCTGTCGCACTCCGTCGGCCACGCGGCGGGCGCGCTGTTCTCGATCATCTTGCTGAATGCGTCGCTCATCGGCGCCGCCTCGGTCACGCTCGCCACCTCCTATGCGTTCGGCGACGTCTTCGGGATGCGCCACTCGTTGCACCGCAGTTGGCGCGAGGCGAAGTTCTTCTACGCGACGTTCACCGCGATGGTCATCGTCGCGGCGGCGATCGTCCTCATCGCGACAGGACGGCTGCTCGGGCTCATCACGACGGGAGTCCAGGCACTGGCCGGGGTCCTCCTCCCCAGTGCGACCGTCTTCCTCCTGCTCCTCTGCAACGACAAGGAGGTGCTCGGCCCATGGGTGAACCGACCGTGGTTGAACGTGATCGCCTTCGGGATCGTCTCGATCCTCCTCGTGCTGTCCCTCGTGCTCATGGCGACGACGGTCTTTCCGAACCTCGACGTCCGGGACCTGTCGTTCGGGATGGGCTCGGCGCTCGCCCTCGTCTACGTCGCGGGGGGCCTCGGGTACTGGCGGGTGCTCCGGCAGCGGCCACCCGACCCGCCGATGCCCCGCGCGCGCCGTGATCGTTGGCGGATGCCGCCCCTGAACCGACTGGAGCGGCCCGTGTGGTCGCGGGGGCGGCTCGTCGCGATGTACTCGTTGCGCGCCTATCTGGTGCTCGCGGTCGTGCTCCTCATCGTGAAGGCGTTCCAGCTCGGGATCCACAGGTGACCATCCTCAGGTGACCGCCGCCGGACTGCCTGCACATGACGACGTGACATGACGCGGACCCTGGGGCTTGCACCTCGAGCGCGCCTCGGGAAGGCTGTCGAGCCATGACCTCCCGAGGGCGCACCTGCGTTCCCGCCCTTGGCTGAAGGTCTGCGTCGCTCGTGGCGGGAGGTGCAGGAATCCTGGGAGCGGTCCCGGACGATCGTCGTTCCCGACTCGGTCGCCCCGGCTCCCGCCGGTCCCGAGGGCATCCGCGTCGCCTTCCTCGTGTACCGGGGGAACCCGCAGTGCGGCGGGCAGGGCGTCTACACGCGCCACCTGACGCGTGAGCTCGTCGCGCTCGGCCACTCCGTCACGGTGTTCGCGGGCCAGCCGTGGCCCGAGCTCGAGCCCGGGGTCGGCTTCGTCCCGTTGCCGGGCCTCGATCTCTACCGCGACCCGGATCCGTTCCGGTTGCCGCATCCCCGCGAGATCCACGACCTCGCCGCCGTCGCCGAGCTGGGCGTGATGCTGACGGGAGGGTTCGGCGAACCGCTCGCGTTCTCCCTTCGGGCGAGGCGCGCGCTCCGTGCGAGGCGTGCCGACTTCGACCTCGTGCACGACAACCAGTGCCTCGGCACCGGAATGCTCGGGATCCTCGCCGACGAATGGCCCCTCCTCACGACGCTCCACCACCCGATCACGGTCGACCGCCAGCTCGCGCTCAGTCACGCGTCGGGGCCGTGGCAGCGGTACACGACGAGACGGTGGTTCGGCTTCCTCGGAATGCAGACCCGCGTCGCGCGACGGCTGCCAGCAGTCGTCACGGTCTCCCACTCGTCGCGCACTGACATCGCCGCGCAGATGGGTGTGCGTCCCGAGCGCATGACAGTCGTGCCCGTGGGCGTCGACCACACCGTGTTCAAGCCGCGCCCGGACGTGCGTCCCGTCCCCGGTCGGCTGATGGTCACCTCCTCGAGCGACGTGCCGATGAAGGGGCTGGTGCCGCTCCTCGAGGCGGTGGCCAGGCTGCGCACCTCCCGTGCGGTCGAGCTCGTCGTCGTCGGGCGGCCCCGGAGCGGGGGGCGCGTCGATCGCACCCTCGACCGCCTCGGGCTCCGCCCGGTGGTCCGCTTCGTCAGCGGCATCACCGACGAGGCGCTCGCCCGCTGTTACGGGGAGGCGGAGGTCGCGGTCGTCCCGTCGCTCTACGAGGGGTTCTCGCTGCCGGCCATCGAGGCGATGGCCTGTGGCGTCGCCGTCGTCACGACGACCGGCGGCGCCCTTCCCGAAGTCGTCGGCCGCAACGGCGAGACCGCGGTGCTCGTCCCACCCGACGACCCCGGCGCTCTCGCCGCGGGGATCGCGGGGCTTCTCGACGATCCCGTGGCGCGCGCGCGGCTCGGTGCCGCCGGAAGGGCACGCGTGCTCCGTCGCTTCACGTGGCGCGTCACCGCGGAGGGCACGGCGGCGTGCTACCGCGCGGTCCTCGCCGCGCGCGGTGCCGAGCCGGGTGCGCCGTATGGGACCGCTGATGGGGCCTTTGATGCGGCGTCCGGAGGAAGACCCGACACCGGGCCCGGCGGAGCTTCCGACACGGGGCCCGGCGGCGCGCGGCGCCAGCCATCGGAGGGGACGCCGGAGCCGGACCCAGCGCCGCTCACGGGGGCGGCGACGTGCTGACCGTGGACTACGACCGGCTCGGACTCGAGGCCGGGGACCGGGTGCTCGACCTCGGTTGTGGGTTCGGCCGGCATGCCTTCGAAGCCGCGCGCCGGGGGGCCGAGGTCGTGGCGCTCGACGCCGGCGCCGACGAGCTCAGGGACGTCCGCGCCATGTTCATCGCGATGCTGGATGCAGGCGAGCTGGACGCCCGCGCCCACGCAGGTGCCGTGCGCTCGGATGCGCTCCGCCTCCCCTTCGCGGACGCGGCGTTCGACCGCGTCATCGCCGCCGAGGTCCTCGAGCACATCCCCGACGACACGCGCGCGATGACGGAGCTCGCCCGGGTCCTGCGCCCCGGCGGGACCATGGCGGTGACCGTGCCCCGGTGCGGACCCGAGGTGGTCAACTGGCTCCTCTCCGACGCGTACCACGACGTTCCGGGCGGGCACGTGCGCATCTACAGGCGGCCCACCCTCGTGCGACGGCTGGCGTCGTGCGGTCTCGTCCCCGTCGACCACCACTACGCCCACGGCCTCCACTCCCCGTACTGGTGGCTCCGTTGCCTCGTCGGGCCCGCCAACGACGCGCACCCCGCCGTCGCCGCGTACCACCGGCTCTTGGTCTGGGAAATCGTCGAGCGTCCGCGCGTCACCCGTGTCGCTGCCCGAGTGCTTGATCCTCTGATCGGAAAGAGCCTCGTCGTGTACCTCACCAAGCCCGTCGACGCGGCGATGCCCGCCCGCCCGGGCATGGTCCCGATGGTCGAAGCGGCGGCATGACCTTCGACGCACGCCGCGACGCGACCGCGATCGTCCCGGAGGTGCCGGGGGTGCTCACCGCTGACGACGTCTACCGCAGCGGGTGCGCCGTCGCCTCCGTGCAACGTCCGGACGGCATGATCCCGTGGTTCCCGGGGGGTCACTGCGACCCCTGGAACCACGTCGAGTCGACGCTCGCGCTCACGTTGTGCGGTCTCCTCGAGGAGGCGGAGTCGGCCTTCGACTGGCTCGCGGCGACGCAGCTCGTGGACGGGAGCTGGTTCAACTACTACGCAGCGGGCGGGGTGAAAGACCCCAGGATCGACACGAACGTCTGCGCGTACGTCGCGACGGGGCTGTGGCACCACGCGCTCGTCACCGGGAGCAACGACCTCCTGGCGCGGCACTGGCCGATGGTGGAGCGCGCGATCGACTTCGTACTGCGCTGGCAGCAGCCGGACGGGTCGGTGCGCTGGTCGCTCGATCAGGCAGGCCGTCCCGAGAGTTACGCGTTGCTCACCGGGTCCTCCTCCATCTTTCACAGC
>JASHYA010000124.1 GCA_030043315.1 Acidimicrobiales bacterium | reverse complement strand
ACGGCAACGGAGGTGAAGGTGCCGCGGATCTTGTTCACCACCAGGGTGGCGAGCGCCTCACCCTCCACGTCCTCGGCGACGATCAGGAGAGGCCTTGCAGCCTGCATCACCTTCTCGAGCACGGGCACGAGGTCGTGGACCGCGCTGATCTTCGCGTTGAAGAACAGGACGAAGGGCTCCTCGAGCACCGCCTCCTGGCGCTCGGCGTCGGTGACGAAGTACGGCGACAGGAACCCCTTGTCGAACTGCATGCCCTCGGTGAGCTCCAGCTCCATCCCGAAGGTGTTGGACTCCTCGACGGTCACGGTTCCGTCCTTGCCGACCTTGTCGATCGCCTCGGCGAGCACGTCCCCGATCGCCGGGTCCGCCGCCGAGATGGACGCCACCTGGGCGATCTCGGTCCTGCCCTCGACGTCCCGGGCCTGGGACGCGATGGAGGCGACCGCGGCCGCGACCGCCTGCTCGATGCCGCGCTTCAATGCAGCGGGGTTCGCGCCCGCGGCGACGTTGCGCAGGCCTTCGGAGATGAGCGCCTGAGCGAGCACGGTCGCGGTGGTGGTGCCGTCACCCGCGACGTCGTTGGTCTTGGTGGCGACCTCCTTCACGAGCTGGGCGCCCATGTTCTCGAAGGGGTCCTCGAGCTCCACCTCACGGGCGATGGAAACGCCGTCGTTCGTGATGGTCGGGGCGCCGAACTTCTTCTCGATCACCACGTTGCGGCCCTTCGGGCCGAGCGTGACCTTCACGGTCTCGGCCAGCTTGTTCACGCCGGCCTCGAGGCCGCGGCGCGCGGCCTCGTCGTACTTCAAGATCTTGGGCATTGGGGAACCTCTCGGATGAACGGGGCCGCACCGCCCGGGCGTTTCGCCCCGCGATGCGGCCCCCGTGTGCGGATGGTCGCTCTACTTCTCCGGCTACTTGTCCGGCTTGCTACTTGTCCAGCTTCGCGAGGACGTCCCGGCCGGAGAGGATGAGCAGGTCCTCGCCGTCGACGGTGATCTCGGTGCCGCCGTACTTCGAGTAGACGACGGTGTCGCCGACCTTCACGTCGAGCGGGATGATGTCCCCGGTGTTGTCGGCGCGGCGACCGGGGCCGACAGCCAGGACCTCGCCCTGCTGGGGCTTTTCCTTGGCGGTGTCGGGGATCACCAGCCCCGAGGCGGTGGTCTCCTCCGACTCACCCGGCCGGACGACGATCCGGTCATCGAGGGGGTGGAGCTTCATCGAAGCGGCCTCCTTCGGCACGTTGTTAGCACTCGAACCTTGCGACTGCTAATGCTAGCGGACCCGCGGCGTGCCCACAACCGTCCGGACGGCGAGCTGCCCGCAGGCGGCGTCGATCTCCGCACCTCTGGTGGACCGGACCGTTGCGTTCACCCCGAGCCTCTCGAGCTCGTCCCGAGCCTGGGCGACCCGCACCGGCGAGCTGCCGCGGACCGGGTAGCCCGGGGTGGGGTTGAGCGGGATCAGGTTCACGTGGGCGCCCAGCGGGCGCGCGAACCGGGCGAGCTCGGCCATGTCGGACGGCCGGTCGTTCGTCCCCTCGATGAGCGCCCACTCGACCGAGAGCCGCCGTCCGGTCGCCGCCACGTAGGCGGCGCACGTCTCGGCCAGGACCCCGAGCGGGTAGCGGCGGTTCATCGGCACGAGCCGGTCGCGCAGCGCGTCGTTCGCGGCGTGCAGCGAGACCGCGAGGTTGACCGGCAGGGACTCGCCCGCGAGCCGGCGGATGCCCGGCACCAGCCCCACGGTCGAGACCGTGAGGTGGCGCGCCGAGATGCCGAGATCGGCGTGGATGCGCTCGACCGCCGCCCACATCCGGTCGTAGTTGGCGAGCGGCTCGCCCATCCCCATGAAGACGACGTTCGAGACGCGCCGGGGCTTCGCAGCCCGGACCGCCGCGACGACCTGCTCCACGATCTCGCCGGTCGTGAGGTGGCGGTCGAATCCCATCTGGCCGGTCGCGCAGAAGGCGCAGGCCATGGCGCAACCCGCCTGCGTCGACACGCACACGGTCACGCGGTCGGGGTACGCCATGAGCACCGTCTCGACCCGGCGCCCGTCGTGGAGGTCCCACAGCCACTTCACCGTGTCCCCGCCGTCGGCCGTGCGCCGGTCGGCCTCGCCGAGCGCGGCGGGGAGCTGCTCGTCGAGCCGCTGCCTCAGGGCGAGCGGGAGATCGGTCATCTCGGCCGGGCGGAGGGCCCTCGTGTGGAGGCCGTCCCAGACCTGCCGCGTGCGATAGGCAGGCTCGTCCGTGAGGAGCGCTGCGAGCTCCTCACGGGAGAGGTCGTAGGCCGACCGGGGCATCACGGGCTCCGGCGATGCGTGCCGCGTGCTGGACGGCCCGCTCAACGGTCGAACTCCAGGACGAGGTTCGGATCGGCCGCGAGCGAGAGCGGGCTCGGCCCGTCGTGGGCCAGGTGGAACGAGCCGGCCGCCGCCACCATGGCCGCGTTGTCGGTGCACATCGCCAGGCTCGGGAGGTAGGTCGGCACGTCCACCACCTCGGCGGCACGCTGGCGGAGCAGGGAGTTTGCGGCGACCCCGCCTCCGAGGCAGAACCCTCTTGCACCGACATCACGTACCGCGCGCGCGGCCTTGGTGAGGAGCACGTCGACCACGGCCTCCTGGAACGCCGCCGCGACGTCCGGCGTCGCCGCCGCCGGCTGGCGCTCGACGGCGCGGACGACCGCGGTCTTCAGGCCCGAGAACGAGAAGTCGTAGCCGTCGTCCAACATCGCCCGGGGGAACGTGAACGCAGAGGGGTCCCCTTCCCTCGCGACGCGGTCGATCGCAGGGCCACCGGGATAGCCGAGGCCGAGGAAGCGCGCCACCTTGTCGAAGGCTTCCCCCGCCGCGTCGTCGAGCGTCTGGCCGAGCAGCCGGTACCGGCCAGGGGCGACCGCCCGGACCAGCATGGTGTGGCCGCCGGACACGAGCAGCACCACGAGCGGCCACTCGAGATCCGGCTCTTCGATCACCGGGGCGAAGAGATGGCCCTCCAGGTGGTTGACCCCGACGAAGGGCACGTTCCAGCTCATCGCGAGCCCCTTCGCCGCCGACAGGCCGACGAGCAGTGACCCCACGAGCCCCGGACCGTAGGTCGCGGCCACCGCGTCGGGGCGCTCGAGACCTGCGCGCGCCATCGCCTCCTCGACGGCGGGAACCAGCAGCTCGACGTGGGCGCGTCCGGCGATCTCCGGGACGACGCCGCCATAGCGCGCGTGCAGGTCGACCTGGCTCGACACGACGGACGACCGCACGGCACGTCCGTCGGACACGACCGCGGCGGCCGTCTCGTCGCAGGAGGTCTCGATCCCGAGCACGTTCACGCGCGGGCCGCCTCTTCCGCCTCGATCTTCGCGAGCCGTTCGCGGTATGCGGGGGAATCGATGTCGTAGGCCCACATCACGAACGCGTCCTCGCCGATGAGCTGGTAGTAGCCCTTCCGGACCCCGACGGGCACGAACCCGAAGCGCCGGTAGAGCGCCTGTGCCCGCTCGTTGCCGACCGCGACCTCGAGGGAGACGTGGCGCGCGCCCTCCTCGGCGGCGATGCGCACCGCCCCGAGCATGATCTCGGTGCCGATCCCCCGGCCCTGATGCTCAGGCGCCACGGCCACCGTCGTCACGTGCGCCTCCTCCTCCACGAACATGAGGCCGACGTAGCCGACCATCTCCTTCCCTACGCGCGCGACCCGGTATGCCCGGCCACTCCGCAACGCCAGCTCCGACACGAAGATGGCGCGGCTCCACGGCTCGGGGAAGACCGCCTGTTCGATGGCCATTACCCGCCGCAGGTCGCGCCGGCGCATGCGCACGAGCTCGATCAACGCTGCACCCAGTTGATCCGTGCGTCGGCGTCGCGCAGGTACACGGGCCGGACCACGGCGGGCCGGACCGGCGCCACGCCGGCCGCCAGCCTACCGGCGGCGATCGAGACGAGGACGCGCGGGGACGGCTCACGGACGGTGGCGATCCGTAGGCCGGCGTCGGCGAACAGTCCCGCGTACCGGTGCGCGCCGGTCCCCACGAGCACGGTTCCCGGGACCTCCGAGAGCTTCTCGGCCAACGCCGCGGGGCTGTGGCGCGCCGGTCCTTCAGTGCGTGCGACCGGCCCCTCGTAGCGCGCGGCGAACACCTCTGCGCGCCGCGCGTCGACGACCGCGGCGACCGGCCCCTCCCACCCGCTGTCGTAGACCTCCCTGGCGAGGACGTCCACGCTCTGCACCTCGACGACTCCCACCCCCAATCCCTCCGCGAGGCCCTGGGCCGTCGCTACCCCCACGCGCAGGCCGGTGAAGAGGCCGGGGCCGACGTCGACGGCGATCGCATGGACGTCGGACAGCGAAACCCCCGCTTGGGCGAGAACGTGGTCGATCGCCGGCGCGAGCGTCTCCGCGTGCCGACGGTCGCCGCGCAGCCAGACCCCGGCGAGCGGGCCGTCCGCGTCGGCGAGCGCAACCCCGACGAGCCCTGCGGCGGTCTCGATGCCGAGCAGCGTCACGTCTGCTCCCGTGCGAGCCCGGTCGTTGCGGAGCCGAGCGCCTCCGCAACCTCGTCGCGCCGCGTCTCGTCGTCACCCTGCACGGTGAGGTCCCGGACCTCGTCCCGACGGTCATCGCGCGTCGAACCCTCGTCGGGCACGCTGATGGCGACCGTCCAGGTCACCGGTCCGAGCGCCGGCCGCGCGACGTCGCCCCACTCGACGAGCGCCACCCCGTCCTCGACGAGGTCCGCCAGGCCGAGGTCCGCCACCTCGGCGAGACGGTCCAAGCGGTAGACGTCGACGTGGACGAGCTGGCCGAGCGACGACGGGTACTGGCGGACGAGCGTGAACGTGGGGCTGGTGACGGGGCCATCGACGCCGACCCCCCGCGCGAACCCTTGCGCGAACGTGGTCTTCCCGGCGCCCAGCGGACCCTGCAGGACGATCACGTCGCCGCGACGTGCGGCGCCAGCGAGGCGTGCCGCCAGGTCGCGGGTGGCGTCGGGGGACGCCGTGCGTGCGTGCAACCGCCAGGACACGTCAGGACCGCACCGTGGAACACACCGTCTCAGGGCTCTCGGTCATCGCGCGTCGCCGAGGAGCCTCTTCGCGCGCACGAAGTCCGCCCGCATCTCCGCCACCACTTCGCCGCCCCCGCGCAGCGCCGCGGCCGGGTGGTACGTCGGGACGAGGTGCACCCCGTGGAAGGGGTAGACGCGGCCACGCACCTTCCGGATCCCCTCGGCGGTGTCGAGGAGGGCCTTGGTCGCGAAATTGCCGAGGGTGACCACCACCTTCGGCGCGACGAGCTCGATCTGACCCTCGAGGTAGGGGTGGCACGCCTCGATCTCCGCGGGGAGCGGATCCCGGTTGCCCGGAGGCCGGCAGTTGTGCACGACGCCCCCCGCCGTGACGAAGCTGTGAGTTTCCTCCACGTCGATGCAGTAGAAGGTCGAGTCGGTCCCGGCGAAGTCGAGCTCCTCCACGACCGCCTCGTCATACTGCGTGAGAGGAAACCGATCGGCGAAGTGCGCGGGTGTGAACTTGAGCTCCGCCGCGACGTCGGGCGGGAGTTTGTAACGCACCGAGTTCGGAACGGACGCCGCGATCATCCGGGCCCAGGAGGGAACTCGCTGCCTCCCACTCGCGTAAAAGTCGCTGGCGAGCGTCCGAACGGCTCGTGACGCGAGCGTGTGCAGGTGGACGACGGTGTGGTGAGACTCGCTTCCCACGGCAGCATTCACCTGCGCTCCCGTGTTGACGATCGCTTCGAGCTCACCGAGGAGCGACGCCTTGAACAGCGCGTACCCTCGTTGTCGCTGACTGTGCGTCATCTGGACGTGCCCGTCCTTCATGGAAACACGGCCGTCACCGAGCAACGAACCGACGATGACGTCCTGCGCGACCGGGCTCAGTCCCTGGCCCGTGGCAATCCGAGCTCCGGGAGACACACGTTCGATCGGCATCCACCCGTCCTCGGTAAGGACCTCGTGATCGCCCGTGGCCTGGATGCCGGCCCTGGCCGACCCGGCTCTCTCGGCCGCCTTGTAAGAGAGGCGAAAGACCCTGCGACCTGCGAGCGGCGATGCATGCCACCCGATGACACGTCGCCTGACGATCCGACCGGCCGCGTCGACGGTCTTGACCGTTCCGCTGTAGCGGTGCCGGACCAGCCTGCCGATGCGTTCCCAGGAGCCGTCGCCCAACTGGACCAGGGCATCGTCACGAAGACACTTCACGACATTGGCGATATAGCACTGGTCGCGCTCGATGCCGATCTCCTGGCGGATCAACAGATCGAGCAACTTCCCGGACCGGCCGACGAACGGCTCCCCCTGGAGGTCCTCGTCGCGTCCGGGGCCCTCCCCCACGAACATGAGGTCCGCCACGGGGTTCCCCACCCCGAACACCACCTGCGTGCGCCCCGCCGCGAGCGCGCAGCGCGTGCACGTGAGCGCCTCCTCACGAAGACGCGCGAGCTCGCCTGCCCCGCTCAGCCGACGGACCACCGGCGGATGCTACCGCCCGGCTCCCGGCGCCCGGCCCGGGGCACGCAGGACATCGCGCCGGTCATTCGGCCAAGAGGTCGCACAACGTCGCCGCCCGCTCCAGCATCACCATGTGGCCGCACCCGGGCAGCAGGGTGAGGCGCCCCCGGGGCACGCGCTCGACGATCACCCGCGATGTGCGCGGCGGCGTGAGCACGTCCCTGCTCCCCACCACGACGTGCACCGGCAGCTCGACTGCGGCCAGTCGGTCTCGCACGTCGAACGCGAGCAGGTGCGGCAGCACCCCGGCGAACGCGCCAGGTGACATCGAGTCGAGCATCCCGCACAACAGGTCCACCGCCGCGGGCGAAGGTGAGGCGCCGAACGCAACCCGGGCCGCCCAGAGGGTTGCCGACGTCGGCATCGGCCCACGCCCCCGGCGCTCCGCGCCCGACAGCACGCGCCTCGCCGAGGCGGTGACGAAGGCAGCAAGGGGCGAAGAGACGATCGGGCCGGCCGTGCTGGCGAGGAGCAGCAGCCGCCGGACGTACCGGGAGAGGTCGTGCGGACGTGAGAGCGCGAGCAGCAGGGCGACCATCCCGCCCATCGAGTGGCCGACGAGGACGGCGTCGCGGACACCGAGCTCCTCCAGCACCTCGACGAGGTCCGCTGCGAGACGGTCGAAGGCGTACCCCTCGCTCCCCGCACGCGACTGGCCGTGCCCGCGGAGGCTGACGGCCACGACGCGGCCCTCGAGCCCGCGGAGCTGGGGCGTCCACGTCGCGGCGCTCAGCATGACGCCGTGCACGAGGACCGAGGTCGCGCCCTCCCCGCGCTCGACGACGTGGATCCGACCGCCGTCGCTGGTCGTCAAGAAGTGGTGCCGGAGATCCGGCGGCAGCGACAGCCCTGCCGCGGCGAGCTCCCCCTCGCCGGCCCGCCAGCGTCCGGCGGCCGTGCGCTGGAGCAGGTAGAGCAGGCCCGCGCCACCGGCGACTCCCGCGCCGACCGCGGCGGTGCGGCCCAGCCTCACCGGACGCCTCTCCCGGCGTGGACCCGCGGCACGCGCGGCCCGATACCGCACAAGACCTCGTAGGTGATGGTCCCGAGACGCTCGGCCCACTCCTGCGCGGTGATCTCCTCCGTCCCCTGGCGGCCGATGAGCACGACCTCGTCACCGCGTGCGACCCTGGCGCCCGGACCGCAGTCGACGAGCAGCTGGTCCATCGTCACGACGCCCGCGAGCGGCCTGCGGCGACCGCTGATCAGCACCGGGCACCCCGCGTCGAACAGCCGGCGGGGCACCCCGTCGGCGTAGCCGATCGGCACGGTCGCGACGACCCCCCGCTCGGGAAGGGCGCGGCGGCGTCCGTACGAGGGGCGCTCGCCCGCATCGAGCTCGCGCACCTCGCTCACGCGGGCCTTGAGGGTGAGGGCGGGCCGGAGCGAGCCGACGAAGGACGCGACGTCTGCACCGGCGCTGCCGTCGGCGATCGCCCGTGAGGGGGCGTAGCCGTACAGGCCGATGCCGCAGCGGACCATGTCGTAACGGGCCGCAGGCCATGCGACGGCTCCCGCGGTGTTGGCGGCGTGGAGCAGCGGTGGCCGGGCGCGCAACGCGGCGACGACCTTGTCGAACCTCTCGAGCTGCAGCGAGGTGAACGCCCGGTCCTCCTCGGTCGTCGCGTCCGCCACGGCGAGGTGCGTCCACACCCCCTCGACCCGGAGCGCCGGCTCCGCCTCGGCCGCGTCGATGAGCGGCGCAGCCTCCTCCGGCGTGGCGCCCACGCGGTGCATACCGGTGTCCACCTTGACGTGGACGTGCGCTCGGGTGCCCGCGCGCCTCGCCGCGGCTGCGAGGGCGTCGATCCCCGCGCGCGTGGTCACGGTCGCCGTGAGACCCCCCCGCACGAGCACCTCCGCCGCGTCGGGCATGACCTCGGAGAGCACGAGGACCGGAGCCGCGATGCCGTGCTCGCGCAGCTCGAGGCCTTCGTCGACGACGGCCACCGCGAGCCACGCCGCGCCGGACTCGATCGCCGTGCGCGCCACCGGCGCCGCGCCGTGGCCGTAGGCGTCCGCCTTCACCACCGCGCACAGTGCGGCGGGCGCCACACGACGCGCGAGGAGCGCGACGTTCTGCGCCACCGCGTCGAGGTCGACCTCCGCCCACGCGGGCCGCGTCCGGGCCTCAACCACCGGGGTCCCCCGTCGAGGAGAGCCAGCCGGAAAGGCGCGCCGAGACCAGATCAGGCAGGTCGCCGGCCACGAGCCCCTCGGCGGGACCGTCGGACGCGGCACGACCGTGGACGTGCGCGGCCAGGGCGGCCGCCTCGAGCGGCGCGATCCCCCGCGCGAGGAACGCGCCGATCACTCCCGACAGCACGTCGCCGGTGCCCGCGGTCGCAAGGCGCGCGCTCCCCGATGCGGCGAGCACGACCTCCCCGGACGGGGACGCGACCGCGGTCAACGACCCCTTCACGAGCGCGACGGCCCCCGACGCGGCCGCGAGGCGACGCGCGGCCGCGACGCGGTCGGATCCCGGTGGTTCGCCGAGGAGGCGTGCGTACTCGCCGTCGTGGGGGGTGACCACCACGGGCCGGTCGCCCGCGACGACCGCGCGCGCCGAGCGGGCGTCGCCGAGCGCGAAGAGCGCGTCCGCGTCGACGACCACCGGCACGCGCGCACCCGCGACCACGGCGCGGACCTCCTCGGCGGTGCCTGCTGTCCGGCCGAGCCCCGGACCGATGACGAGCGCGCGGCAGCGCTCGAGCGCCTGCAGGACGTCGTTCCTCCACCCGCGCCCTCCGAGCGCGAAGCGGACCGCCTCGGTGGGCCAGCCACCGCGACCCGGCGACTCCGCGCTACCCGGGACCCCGAGCCGCACCATGCCGGCGCCCGCCCGGGCGGCGCCCTCGGTGGAGAGGGTCGCCGCACCCTCCATGCCGGGCGAGCCGGCGACCACGCAGAGCGCGCTCGACCACTTGTGCGCGTGCACGTCGCGACGCGGCACCAGCCGCGCGACGTCGGCGTCCTCGACGAGGGAGATCCGGGAACGCAGCTCGCCGAGCCCGATGTCGGCGACCTCGACCGCGCCGGCGAACACGGGCCCGTCGCCCTGCAACAGGCCCGGCTTCAGCGCGCCGAACGTCACCGTGCGCGCGGCGGTCATCGGGCGGCCGGGCGCGTCGCCCGTGTCCCCGTCGACACCCGAGGGGATGTCGATCGCGAGCACGCGGGCACCTGTGGGTGGGACCGGCGCGTCGTAGGGACCGCGGAGCCCGGTGCCCAGCGCCGCGTCGAGGACGAGGTGGCAATCACGGAGCACGGCCTCGGGCCCGACCACCGACACTCGCGCCCCGCGGCGTCCTAGGAGCTCCGCGGCGACCTTCCCGTCCGCGCCGTTGTTGCCCTTTCCGGCCACGACCACCACACGCTTGCCGTAGGCGCCGCCGAGCATCCGGAGGGCCGCGACAGCGGCCGCCGTGCCGGCGCGGCGGATCAGGGTCTCCTCGGGGACGGGCGACGCCGCGTCGGCCGCGCGCATCTCGGCAACGGTCACGACGGGGCGCACGGTCAGGCCTCGGCCACCACCATGGCGATCGCGACCGTCGCCGTGTGGGTGAGCGACACGTGCCAGCGCGCGACGCCGCGACGTGCCGCCAGCGTGGCCGCCGCTGCGGAGAGGTGGAGGGTCGGCTCCCCGCTGTGGAGCCGGACCACCTCGACGTCGCGCCATCCGAAGCCGCCGATCCCGGTGCCGAGGGCCTTCATCGTCGCCTCCTTGGCGGCGAAACGTGCTGCAAGCCGTTGCACGTCGCCGCCACCGTCGCGTTGCTCGCCGTCGGTGAACAGCCGCGTCGCGATCGCCGGGCGGCGGCCGAGCGCCGCGCCGAAGCGCGCGACGTCCACCGCGTCGACGCCCACGCCCGTGATCCCCGTCACTCGACCGTCACCGTCTTGGCGAGGTTGCGCGGCCGGTCGACGTCGTTGCCGAGGCGTCGGGCGAGAGCGTACGCGAGCAGCTGCAGCGGTACGACTTCGACCACCGGCGCGAGCACCGGGTCGGCGACGTCCGGCACGCGCAGCACGTGGTCCCCACCGGCATCCGGGTTGCCGTCGGCGGCGACGGCGACCACGGTGGCGCCACGGGACACAGCTTCGGCGACGTTCGAGCGCATCTTGTCGCGCAGTGGGTCGAGGATCGCGACGACCACCGTCCCGGGCTCGACGAGCGCGAGGGGGCCGTGCTTGAGCTCTCCCGCCGGGTACCCCTCCGCGCGGAGGTAGGAGATCTCCTTCAGCTTGAGCGCCCCCTCGAGCGCGACCGGGTAGCCGAGGTTGCGTCCGATGAAGAAGTAGTCGCGGGCCCCGAGGAGCGCATCCGCGACGTCGTCGACCTCCTTGGCACGTCCGAGCGCGTCGGCGACAGCGGCCGGGAGCGACTGCAGCTCGTCGAGAACGGCGGCGACCGCTCTCGCTCCCATCGTGCCGAGCCACTGCGCAAGAGCGAGCGCGAGGACGTCGAGCGCGACGATCTGCGCGAGGTGGGACTTGGTCGACGCGACGCTCACCTCCGGCCCGGCCCGGGTGTAGATCGCGCCGTCAGCCTCGCGCGCCATGGTCGAGTGGACGACGTTGGTGACGACGAGCGTGCGTGCACCCGCGCGGCGCGCTTCGCGCAGCGCCTCGAGGGTGTCGAGCGTCTCGCCGGACTGGCTCACCCCCACGACGAGCGTCCGCTCGTGCAGGACGGGCTCGCGGTAGCGGAGCTCGCTCGCGATCACGACCTCGGTGGGTAGCCGCGCCCAGCGCTCGATGGCGTACTTGGCGACCAGGCCCGCGTGGAAGCTGCTCCCGCACGCGACGACGACCACCTTGTCGACGGCCCGCAGGACGTCCGGTGAGAGGTGCAGCTCGTCCAGCACGAGCGACCCGTCGCCGGCGCGCCGGTCGAGGAGCGTGTCGGCGATCGCCCGGGGCTGCTCGTGGATCTCCTTCGACATGAAGTCGCAGAAGCCACCCATCTGCGCCGCGACGACGTCCCAGGCGGGGTCCACCGTGACGACGGTCGGGTCGACCTCGCGACCGTCGAGGGTGGTGACGCGCAGCGACCCCGGCCGCACCTCCGCGACCTGGTCATCGTCGAGGGCGAAGTAGCCGTCGGCGCGGCCCAAGAGCGCGGACACATCCGATGCGACCAGGCCGGTCTGTTGCCCGAGCGCCGCGAGGAGCGGGACCGATCGCCGCCCCGCCACGATCAGCTCGGGGTCCGAGGTGCTGAGCGCGACGACGCTGAAGGCGCCCCGCAGCTTCCCGAGCGTCGTGCGCAGGGCATCGGCGAGCCCTGCGCCGCTGGCGAGCTCGTCCTCGAGAAGGTGCACGAGCACCTCGGTATCCGTCTCCGAGGTGAAGGTGTGGCCCTGGTCCGCGAGAGTGGCGGCAAGCTCCGCGTGGTTCTCGATGATCCCGTTGTGCACGAGGGCCACGCGGCCCGTGCAGTCGACGTGGGGGTGTGCGTTCGCCACGGTCGGGCTGCCGTGGGTAGCCCAACGCGTGTGGCCGATCCCCGCCCTGGACGATGGCGGCGCAGCCTTCTTGGCCACGAGGTCCTCGACCGAGTGGGTGCCGTCCGCGGCCCGCTCCCGCCAGAGCACCCCCTGGTCGACGAGCGCGACCCCGGCCGAGTCGTATCCCCGGTACTCGAGCCGCCGCAGCCCGTCGAAGATCGTCTCGAGCGCCCCTTCGTCCCCGGTGACGCCGATGATCCCGCACATTGCGCCGAGGCTAACCGCCGGTGAGGGAAGCCTCGACGACCCGGGAGAGCCTGCCGGCGGCCTCGGCGGCGACCTCGGGGGTCGGTGCCTCCACCATCACCCGGACGAGCGGCTCGGTGCCGCTCGCCCGCAGGAGCACCCGCCCGCGGTCACCGAGCTCCGCCTCGACCTCCGCGACGGCCTTCCACACGCCGTCGGCTTGGGCGAGGCGGCCCGGCTCGGGCACCGCGACGTTCACGAGGACCTGCGGGACGCGCTCCACGAGCCCTGCGGCCAGCTCGGCGAGAGGCAGCCCCGTGCGCACCACGGCGTCGGCGAGCAACAGGCCGGTGAGCACGCCGTCGCCCGTCGTCGCCCGCTTGCGGAAGACGATGTGCCCGGACTGCTCCCCGCCGAGCGCCAGCCCGGCTTCGTCCAGCGCGGCGAGCACCTGGCGGTCACCGACCGGAGTCTCACGCACCGAGATGCCTCGGCGGGCCATCGCGAGGCGGAAGCCGAGGTTGGTCATGACGGTCACCACGACCGCGTCGCCCGCGAGCTCGCCCCTGGTCTCGAGGTCGATCGCGAAGATCGCCAGGAGCACGTCGCCGTCGAGGAGGGCCCCGGTGTGATCGACCGCGACGAGGCGGTCCGCGTCCCCGTCGAGCGCGAGCCCGAGGTCGGCGCCGCGGGCGACGACCTCCTCTGCGAGGCGCTGCGGTTGGGTCGAGCCGCAGGCGTCGTTGATGTTCGTACCGTCGGGCTCGGCGAAGAGGGGGTCGACGACGGCTCCGAGGTCCGCGAGCACCTCCGGGGCGACCGCCGATGCAGCCCCGTTCGCGCAATCGACGACGACGTGCAGCCCGTCGAGCGTGCGGCCGTCGAGCGAGTCCGCCAGGTGCCGGCGGTAGTCGCCGACGGCACCTGGATCCGACCGGAGGGTGCCGACACGTGCGGCGCTCGCGCGACGCGCGGTGCGTGCCGGCAGGTCGAGCGCCGCCTCCACCTCAGCCTCGACATCCGGCGGGAGCTTCAGCCCGGCCGCGTCGAAGAACTTGATGCCATTGTCGAAGTAGGGGTTGTGCGACGCGGAGACCATCGCGGCCGGGACGCCGCGGCGTTCCGCCATGAACGCGACCCCGGCGGTCGGCAGCACCCCGAGGTCCACGACGTCCGCACCTCCCGAGGCCATGCCCGCCGAGAGGGCGGCCTGGAGCATGGTGCCGGACTGGCGCGTGTCACGTCCGACGACGAAGGCGGTCGCCCCGAGCACACGCGCCGCTGCACGGCCGAGGCCAGAGGCGAGCTCGGTGGTGAGCTCCACATTGGCGACACCGCGCACGCCGTCGGTGCCGAAGCCCGGACGGGCCAACGCGCTACCGCTTCGAGTACTGGGGGGCCTTGCGGGCCTTCTTCAGGCCGTACTTCTTGGACTCCTTCTCACGTGCGTCGCGCGTGAGGAGCCCGGCGCGCTTGAGCGCCGTCCGCAGGTCCGCGTCGAGCGCGCAGAGCCCGCGCGCGATCCCAAGCCGTAGCGCCCCCGCCTGGCCCGTGAGGCCCCCACCGTCGATGGTGGCGTCGATGTCGTAGGCCTCGGCGAGGCTCGTGACGCGGAGCGGCTCGGTGGCGAGCATCCGGTGCGTCGCCGACGGGAAGTACTCCTCGAGGGTGCGGCGGTTCACGGTGATGGTCCCCTGACCGGGACGGAACCGGACGCGGGCCACCGCCTCCTTGCGGCGGCCGGTCGTCTGAGAGAGCGGTACCGGCATGATCAGCCCTCCCGCTTCGCGGAGGCGAGCTCGAGCGGCTCGGGCGACTGCGCAGCGTGGGGATGGTCGGGGCCGGCGTAGACCTTGAGCTTGGCGAGCTGCTGGCGCCCGAGCGTCCCCTTCGGGAGCATGCCACGCACCGCACGCCGCACGAGCTCCTCGGGACTCTTCTCGAGCAGCTCGGAGAAGCTCGTCTTCTTGAGGCCGCCGGGGTAACCGCTGTGCCGGTAGGCGAACTTGTCGTCGCCTTTCCCCGCCGTGAGGACGACCTTGGCGGCGTTCACGACCACGACGTGGTCGCCGGTGTCGAGGTGGGGGGCGAAGGTCGGACGGTGCTTGCCTCGCAGGTGCCGAGCCACCTCGGTCGCCATCCGGCCGAGCACGAGGCCGTCGGCGTCGACGAGGCGCCAGGCCCGCTCGATCTCGCCCGCTTTGGGGGTGTAGGTACGCAAAAGGATTCCTCGAAAGGTCGTTGAGACGGCACGACAGTTTAACGGGGCACCGCGGGCGGCGGCAAGCCGCCCCGGCCCGCGGCCGACCACTCCGAGCGGCCCGCACATGCTACCCCTCCCCACCTATCCCTCCCCGCGGCCGTAGCCGACCCCGACCAGGCAGAGCCCGTGCGGCGGGGCGGGCTTCGGCGAGCCTGCCCGGGAGCCCGCCGCGAGGAGCTCCATCACGGTGGCCGCGGTCGCCTCTCCTCGGCCCGCGTCCACGAGGACGGCGACGATCGACCGCACCATCTGGTGGCAGAAGGAGCTGGCCGTCACGTCGAAACGGAGCAGCACGTCCTGCACCTCCCCCTCGGTGGGGGCTGGGTCGTCCCCCCAGGCCCACGCGGGGCGTACCGCGCGCCACGAAGCGTCGGCGACCCTCCGGACGATCGGCTCGGCCGCGGGACGCCCCGGCGGGCGGCGGCAGAAGGCGCGGAAGTCGTGCTCCCCGAGGAGCGGGTCGGTGGCCGCGACCATCGCCTTCACGTCGAGCGGCTCGACGACGTGCCACGCCAGCCCGGCGAGGAGGGGATCGGGCACCCGTGCGTTCCAGACCAGGTACCGGTAGTGCCTCGACGTCGCTGTGCGCCGGGCGTCGAAGCCGTCCTCGACGGGCGCTGCGTCCCGGACGACAATCGTGGGCGCGAGCTGCCGGTTCACCGCCCGAGCCAGGTCGCCGTCGAAACCGGCCGGGAGGTCGACGTGCGCGACCTGGCCGGACGCGTGCACACCGGCATCGGTGCGGCCCGCGCAGACGATCGGCGGCGGACCGGCGAGGCGCGTCGAGCGGGCGATCGCCCCGGCGAGCTCATCTGCGACGGTGCGGACGCCCGCCTGCGCGGCGAACCCCCTGAAGCCGCTCCCTTCGTAGGCGAGCAGGAGCCGCCAGCGACGGGTGGCCGAGGAGGTCAGACGAGCTCGATACGGGCCATCGGCGCGTTGTCGCCGGGCCGCGGGCCGAGCTTCAGGATCCGCGTGTAGCCGCCAGGTCGATCCGCGTAGCGGGGCGCGATCTCGTGGAACAGCTTGTGAGCCATGTCGCGGTCACGGATGAGCGCGACCACCTGGCGCTGCCGGTGCACGCCACCCTTGCGGGCGGCCGTGATGCACTTCTCCGCGACCGGGCGCATCATCTTCGCCTTGGACTCGGTCGTGACGAGCGACTCCGCGGCGATGAGCGATGCGACCAGGTTGCCCAGCATGGCCTTCTGGTGTGCGGCGTCACCGCCCATCCGGCGGCCCCGCTTCGGCGTCCCCTGCATCGATGTCCCGTCCTCAGTCCTTGCTCCGCAGGGACAGCCCACGCTCGTCGAGCCGCTGGACGACCTCGTCGAGGGACTTCTGCCCGAAGTTCGTGATCGCGAGGAGCTCGTCCTCCGTGCGCTGGACGAGCTCGCCGATCGTGTTGATCTGCGCACGCTTGAGGCAGTTGCGCGGCCGTTCGGAGAGGTCGAGCTCCTCGATGCGCAGGTCGAGGTCCGGCGAACCACCCGACACGCTTCCGGTCTCCCCGAGCTCGAGGCCCTGGGGAGACTCCTCGAGGTCGGCGACGAGCCCGACCAGGGTCCTCAGGGTGTCGCCGGCCGACGCGAGCGCCTCGCGGGGCGAGATCGAGCCGTCCGTCTCGACGTCGAGCACCAGGCGGTCGAAGTCGGTCGACTGCTCGACCCGCACCGGCTCCACCTGGAAGGTGACCCGACGGACCGGCGAGAAGATCGAGTCGACGGGGATCACGCCGATCGTCGAGGACTTCTTGTTCCGGTCCGCCGACACGTACCCCCGCCCGCGCTCCACCGTGACGTCGAAGGCGAGATGGCCCTTGGCGTTCAGCGTGGCGATGTGCAGGTCGGGGTTGAGGATCTCCACGTCGGCGCTCGTCTGCAGGTCACCCGCGATGGCGTCACCGGGGCCGCGCTTGTCGAAGCGGATCGTCACCGGTTCGTCGGAGTGCACCCGGACGAGGAGATCCTTCAGGTTCAGGATGATGTCCGTCACGTCCTCCTTCACCCCCGGCAGGGTGGCGAACTCGTGGAGGGCTTCGTCAAAGCGCACCTGGGTGACGGCCGCGCCCGGGATGGACGACAGGAGCGTCCGGCGCAGAGCGTTCCCGAGGGTGTGGCCGAAACCCGGCTCGAGCGGGCCGACGGCGAACCGCTGGCGGTCGCCCCCGTCCTCGTCGAGCACTTCGACTGCGGGTCGTTGGATGATAAGCATCGTCGTGGTACCTCGCTGGCTTTACTTGGAGTAGTACTCGACGATCAGCTGCTCTTGCACCGGCTCGTCGATGTGGTCGCGTAGCGGCGGGTTCAGCACCTCGACGCTGAAGCCACCGTCGGACGCCTCGAGCCACGGCGGGCGCTGGCGGTCGAGGGTGTCCATGTTCCGCCGGACCACGAAGACCTGGCGGGACGACTCCCGCAGCGTGACCCGGTCGCCCTTGCGGACCCGATAGCTCGGGATCGTCACGCGCTTGCCGTTCACGAGCACGTGGCCGTGGCGGACGAACTGACGCGCCTGCGCCCGGCTCGCGCCCCAGCCGGCCCGGAAGACGACGTTGTCGAGGCGCATCTCGAGCATGCGCAGCAGGTTCTCGCCGGTGATGCCGGGAAGCCGGTCCGCCTCCTCGTAGAGGTTTCGGAACTGCTTTTCGAAGATGCCGTAGATGCGGCGTGCCTTCTGCTTCTCGCGCAGCTGGGCGAGGTACTCCGACCCCTGGCGCATCCGGTCGCGCCCGTGCTCACCGGGCGGGTACGCGCGGCTGTGCCGGTCGGTGACCGCCTCGGACACCGGGCACTTGAGCGAGAAGCACCGCTCACCCTTCAAGAAGAGCTTCGTGCGCTCGCGCCTGCAGAGCCGGCAAACAGGACCCGTATAGCGTGCCATCGCCTACCCCTCAGACCCGGCGCCGCTTCTTGGGGCGGACGCCGTTGTGGGGGATCGGGGTGACGTCCTTGATGCCGACGACCTCGATGCCTGCGGCTGCGAGTGACCGGATCGCGGTCTCCCGCCCGGAGCCCGGCCCACGAACCAGCACGTCAACCTTGCGAACGCCGTGCTCCATCGCCTTGCGCGCGCACGACTCGGCTGCGAGCTGCGCGGCAAACGGCGTCGACTTGCGCGAGCCCTTGAAGCCGACGTTCCCCGCGGACGCCCAGGCGAGCACGTTGCCCTCCGGGTCGGCGATGGAAACGATCGTGTTGTTGAAGGAGCTCTTGATGTGCGCCACGCCGTAGCTCACGTTCTTGCGCTCGCGGCGACGGGGCCGCCGTACGGATCCCTGCTGTTTCGTCGGCCTCGGCATCTACTTGCGAACCTTCTTCTTCCCGGCCACGGTCTTCTTCGGGCCTTTGCGAGTGCGGGCGTTCGTGTGCGTGCGCTGCCCGTGGACCGGCAAACCGCGACGGTGCCGGATGCCCTGGTAGCAGTTGATCTCCATCTTGCGCTTGACGTCCTGTGCCACGTCCCGGCGCAGGTCTCCTTCGACCTCGATGTTGGTGTCGATGTCGTTGCGCAGGCGAATGACCTCCTCGTCGGTGAGGTCGCGCACGCGGGTGTCCGGGTCCACGCCCGTCCGGGCGAGGATCTCACGTGCCCTGGTGGGGCCGATCCCGTAGATGTAGGTGAGGGACACCTCCACGCGCTTTTCGCGCGGGACGTCCACTCCGGCGATACGGGCCATTAGCTGCCCTCCTGTCCTAGCCCTGACGCTGCTTGTGCCGGGGGTTCTCGCAGATCACGACCACTCGGCCGTGCCGGCGGATCACCTTGCACTTCTCGCAGATCGGCTTGACGCTGGGTCGTACCTTCATGACGTTCCTTCCTGCCTGCCTCACTTGTACCGGTAGGTGATCCGGCCACGGTTCAGGTCGTACGGCGTGATCTCGACCTGCACCTTGTCCCCCGGCAGGATGCGGATGCGGTGCATGCGCATCTTCCCGGAGCTGTGGGCCAGCACCCTGTGCCCGTTCTCGAGCTCCACCCGGAACATCGCGTTGGGCAGCGGCTCCACCACCGTGCCCTCGAGCACGATGGCGTCTTCTTTCGGCTTCGGCAGGTGACTCTCCTCGACTCGTTCCTCCGGGTCCTGACGGCGCGACGCCGGACCCGGAATTGGTGAATGGCCCCGACCGGCCGGGAAGGCGGCGAGGCAGTCAAAGAGTTTACCGCATCGCCGATGAATTGCCAGCGGCGGGCCCGGGTCATGGCCCCTCCCGGGGCGCCCAGCCCACCTCGACCCACAGCCTAGGGCACGGTGAGGACCTCGGGGCCGTCGTCGGTGACCGCGATCGTGTGCTCAAAGTGGGCGGACAGCGAGCCGTCCGCCGTGATCACGCTCCAGCCGTCCTCGAGCAGCTTGGTCTCCGGTCCGCCGACGTTCACCATGGGCTCGACGGCGAAGACCATGCCGGTCTTGAGCGTCGGTCCGGGCGACCCGGGCCAGTAGTTGGGCACCTGGGGCTGTTCGTGCATCGCGGTGCCGATGGCGTGACCGACGTACTCGCGGACCACGGAGAACCCCGCCGCCTCGGCCACCTGCTGGACGGCGCGGCCCACCTCGTGGAGGCGATTGCCCTTGCGGAGCTGGTCGATGCCGGCCCACAAGCTCCGCTCGGTCACCTCGATCAGCCGCCGGGCGACCGGGGTGACCGCGCCGATAGCCATCGTGAAGGCGGCGTCGCCGTGGTAGCCCTCCACGATCGCCCCGCAGTCGATGGAGAGAATGTCCCCCTCCTCCAGGCGGTAGTCGCCGGGGATGCCGTGGACGATCATGTCGTTCGGGGAGGTGCAGATCACCGCGGGGAACCCGTGGTAGCCGAGGAAGTTGGAGGCGGCCCCTCGCCGGTCCAGCACCTCCCGGGCGGCCAGGTCGAGCTGCCGGGTCGTGACACCGGGGCGTGCCGCGGCGCGGGTGACCTCGTGCATCTCGGCGACGACCTTGCCGGCCCGGCGCATCTTTGCGAGCTCATGTGCGTTGCGCCTCATGGCCGCGCCTCTGCGCCACCCAC
Organism: Acidimicrobiales bacterium; assembly: GCA_030043315.1. Taxonomy (GTDB): domain Bacteria; phylum Actinomycetota; class Acidimicrobiia; order Acidimicrobiales; family RAAP-2; genus JAJYVT01. The sequence continues at coordinate 2,831 of JASHYA010000124.1, read as the reverse complement.
CGGCAGCCTCCCGTCCATCACTGCCGTCGCTCGTCGATCGCGTGCACGCAGCGCCTCGTGACCGCGTCGGCCGGGCCGGTGCCGTTCACCCTGGCGAGGAGTCCGCTGCGCTCGTACCGCTCCTCCAACGGCGCGGTGGCCCGTTCGTAGAGCTGGAGGCGCCTCCGGATGGCCTCCTCGGTGTCGTCCTCGCGCTGGACGACCTCGCCACCGCAGACGTCACAGGTCCAGTTGACCGACGGCGGGGAAGAGACCGAGTAGTTCGTCCCGCAGTCCACACAGACCCGGCGCGAGGCCAGCCGCTTCAAGACGACTGAGGTCGGCACCTCGAGGTCGATCACGAGGTCCAAGCGACCCGGGGCGAGGATCCCGTCGAGCTGCTCGGCCTGCCCGATCGTCCGTGGGCACCCATCGAGGATGAAGCCTCGCGCCATGGCGTCGCGTTCGGTGAGGCGGGCGGCGACCATCTCCATGATCAGCTCGTCGGGAACCAGCTCGCCGTCGTCCATGACCTTCTTCGCACGCTGCCCGAAGTTGGTCTGGGCCTTCACCTCCCGCCGGAGCATGTCGCCGGTCGAGATGTGCGGCACGACGTAGTGGTGCGAGAGCCGCACGCATTGCGTCCCCTTGCCAGCTCCCTGCTTGCCGAGGACCACGAGCCTGACGCCGGGGACCACCCAGTCCCTACTTCAGGAATCCCTCGTAGTTGCGCATCATGAGCTGACTGTCGATCTGACGCATCGTTGTCAGCGCGACGCCGACCGAGATGAGGAGGGTGATCCCATAGAAGGGAAACTTGTTGAGGCTCCAAAGTGCCATCAAGAGCGACGGGATGACGGCGACCGCGCCGAGGAAGAGCGCGCCCGGCACGGTGATGCGGTTCAGGATGTGGGAGAAGTAGCGTTCGGTGGGCGCCCCGGGACGGATCCCGGGAATGAACCCGCCCTGCTTTCGGATGATGTCCGCCTGCTGGTGCGGATCGAAGGCGACGTACACGTAGAAGAACGTGAAGGCCACGATCAGCACGAAGTACATGAGGATGTAGAAGAGCGACGTCGGGGTGATGTTGTCCTTGACCCAGTTCTGGAACCCTCCCGAGGGCACCACGTTGCTCAACAGCACCGGGATGTAGAGCACCGAACTGGCGAAGATGATCGGAATGACACCCGACTGGTTCACCTTGAGCGGGATGTAGGTGCTCTGGCCGCCGTACATCCTGCGGCCCGCCATGCGTCTGGCGAAGGTGACCGGGATCCGCCGCTGCCCCTGTGTCATGAACACGATGCACACCAGGAGTATGAGCGAGACGCCGATGATCACCCCGAACTTGAAGGCCCCGCCCTCCTCGTAGAGGCCCTTGCCCCCGGACGGGATGGTGGCGACGACGTTGGCGAAGATGAGGATCGACATTCCCTGTCCGATGCCACGCTGGGTGATCAGCTCGGCAAGCCACATGACGAAGGCGGTGCCGGCCGTGAGGGTGAGGACCATGAACGCCGCGAGCGGGATGCTGAACTTCGGGATCAGGTTGATGGTCGTACCGATGAGCGCGTCGTCGTGGCCGTGGAAGGCGTAGACGAGGCCCGTGGACTGCATGAGTGCGAGCGCGATCGTGAGGTAGCGCGTCGTCTGGGTGATCTTCTTCTGGCCGACCGCGCCCTGGTCCCGCCACTCCTCGAGCTTCGGGATCACCGTCGCAAGGAGCTGGATGATGATCGAGCTGGTGATGTAGGGCATGATGCCGAGACCGAAGACCGCCAGCCGGACGAGCGCGCCCCCGGAGAAGAGGTTCAGGAAGCCGAGCACGCCGGAGGACCCGGCGCTCGACTCGAGCTTCGTGAGCCGGGCCCAGCTCACCCCGGGGACCGGCACGTTGGCGCCGATCTGGTACAGGGCGATGATGAAGAGCGTGAACAGGACCTTGTTGCGGAGGTCCGGCACCCGGAAGATGTTGCCCAGGCGGGAGAGCATCGCGTTAGCGGTTCGTGAGGGCGTTGCCGCGCGCGGGTGGGCGGCCGGACGCGTACGGCAAGCCGATGCGCTCCACCGATCCGCCTGCGGCGGTGATCGCAGCTTGTGCGGTCGCTGAGAAGGCGTGCGCACGCACCCGGACCGGACGCGAGAGCTGACCACGCCCGAGGACCTTCACGAGCGCACCCTTGCGGACAAGGCCCGCTTCGACGAGCTCGTCGGGACCGACCTCGTCGGCCTCCAACGCGTCGAGCGCGTCGAGGTTCACCGGTGCGTACTCGATGCGGAACGGGTTCTTGAACCCGCGCAACTTGGGGATCCGCTGCATGAGGGGCAGCTGGCCACCCTCGAACCCGGCCGGCACCGTGTCCCGGGCACGCTGGCCCTTGCTGCCCCGCCCGGCGGTCTTGCCGCCCTTCCCGGCGATGCCGCGCCCCACGCGATGCTTGGCGCGGCGCGAGCCCGGCGGCGGCGCCAGGTCGTGCAGTTTCATTCCGACACCTCCTCCACCGAGACGAGGTGGGGGACCCGAGCCAGCATCCCCCGGATCTCGGGTCGGTCGGGCAGATCGTTCTTCTGGCCGATGCCACGCAGCCCCAGGGCGCGCAGCGTCCCGCGGTGCTTCGGCTTGGAGCCGATCTCCGAGCGGACCTGGGTGACCCGCAGTACGGCCATCGTCAGCGTGCCTCCGCGTAGAGCTCGGTCTCGCGTCGGCGCTCGCGGTACGCGCGCAGGACGCCGGTCGGCGTGACCTCGTCGGGCGCCTTCCCCCGGAGCGCGGCGACCTCGTCGGGCCGGCGGAGCGCGCGGAGGCCCGCGATGGTCGCGTGCGCGACGTTGATGCCATTGGACGATCCGAG